>NZ_JBEXSZ010000096.1:0-30704 GCF_040613865.1 Streptomyces sp. NPDC006197
GCGACGACAGCCGCATGTCCTGCCGGCGCGTGTAGACCCGGTCGTAGTGCGTCGCCGCCTTCCCCCGGGCAGGGCCCGCGCCGAGGCCCCCGCCAGGGCCCGCGGGACGGCCCGCGTCGAGGCCTCCGGCAGCCCCGACGGCACCGGTCCCGTCGAGGTGCCGGGCCCCTGGGCGGGGCGCACCATGAGGGCATGGACGGATCCCTGAGTGGTCTGAGCGACATCAGCACACCGGGACGCGTGGCCGGCCCCGAGGAGGGCGTCACCGCGCAGGAGCTCGCCCTCGCCGCCCGGAACCACGGACTGCCCCTCGAAGCCCTGCGGTACGACGTCACCCCGCCCGGACTCCACTACGTCCTCGTGCACTACGACATCCCCGCCACCGACGCGGACGCCTGGCGGCTCACCGTCGGCGGCCGGGTCCTGCGGCCGCTCGACCTGGACCTGGCGGCGCTCCGCGCCCGGCCCGCCGTCACCCGCCGGGTGACCCTGGAGTGCGCCGGGAACGGCCGGGCCCGGCTCACGCCCCGCCCCGTCAGCCAGCCCTGGCTGGTCGAGGCCGTCGGGACCGCCGACTGGACCGGCGTCCCGCTCGCCGCCCTCCTCGCCGAGGCGGGCATCGCGGAGGACGCGGCCGACGCGGTGTTCACCGGCGCCGACCACGGGGTCGAACGGGGCGTCGAGCAGGACTACCGCCGCGCCCTGCCCCTGGCCACCGCCGCCGACCCCGCCCGGGACGTCCTCGTCGCGTACGCGATGAACGGCGCGCCCCTGCCGCCGCAGCACGGCAGCCCGCTCCGGCTCGTCGTCCCCGGCTGGTACGGCATGGCGCACGTGAAGTGGCTCCACGACATCACGCTCACCGACACCCCGTACACCGGCTTCCAGCAGAGCGTCGCCTACCGCCTGCGCCAGGAGGCGGACGAACCGGGGGAGCCCGTCACGCTCATCGCGCCCCGGGCCCTGATGGTGCCGCCGGGCTTCCCCGACTTCATGTCCCGCACCCGCGTCGTACGCCCCGGCCCCGTGCCGCTCGCCGGGCGCGCCTGGTCAGGGCACGGCCCGATCGCCCGCGTCGAGGTCAGCGAGGACGGCGGGGCGGCCTGGACCGACGCCGAGACCGAGCGGGACCCCGTGCACCCCTGGGCCTGGTCCGCCTGGCGCGCCACCTGGAACGCGACGCCGGGACTGCGCCACCTGACCGTGCGGGCCACCGACGCCGAGGGGAACGTCCAGCCGCTCACCGCACCGTGGAACCGTGGCGGCTTCGCCAACAACCTCGTCCAGCGGGTCGAGGTCCTGTGCACCCCGGACGGCCCGGCCCCGTCCGCCGGGGACGCGTCCACGGCTCCGGCGGGCGGCGCGTAGAGTCGACTCCGGTGCACCCCGTACCAGCGGGTACACCGTCGACCGACCCTGACGAGGAGACTTCCGTGACCGACCCGGCGTCCACCGCCCTCCAGCAGCAGATCGCCCGGGACCTCCAGGTCGCCGACGCCTTCGACCCGAAGGCGGAGATCGAGCGCCGGGTGGCCTTCCTCACCGAGCGGCTCACCTCCACCGGGCTGCGCTCCCTGGTCCTCGGCATCAGCGGCGGCGTCGACTCCACGACCGCCGGCCGGCTCTGCCAGCTCGCCGTGGAGCGGGCCCGCGCCGCCGGCCACGACGCCACCTTCTACGCGATGCGCCTGCCGTACGGCGTGCAGGCCGACGAGCAGGACGCGCAGACCGCCCTCGGCTTCATCCGCGCCGACCGGGTCCTCACCGTGGACGTCAAGGCGGCCAGCGACGCGGCCCTGGAGGCCTGCCTCGCCGGCGGGACGACCTTCCGCGACGCCCACCACCAGGACTTCGTGCAGGGCAACATCAAGGCCCGGCAGCGGATGATCGCCCAGTACGCGGTCGCCGGCGCCCACGACGGTCTCGTGGTCGGCACCGACCACGCCGCCGAGGCCGTCTCCGGCTTCTTCACCAAGTTCGGCGACGGCGCCGCCGACGTCGTCCCGCTGACCGGCCTGACCAAGCGGCGCGTCCGCGCGATCGCCGACGAGCTGGGCGCCCCGGCCGAGCTGGTGTGGAAGACCCCCACGGCCGACCTGGAGACCCTCGACCCGGGCAAGGCCGACGAGGACGCGCTCGGCGTCACCTACGACGACATCGACGACTTCCTGGAGGGCAAGCCGGTCGCGGAGGCCGCCTACGCCACGATCGTCCGCCGCTACGAGCTCACCGAGCACAAGCGGCAGCTGCCCATCGCCCCCTGAGCACCCGCCGGCGAGGCCGGGCCGTCCCCCGACGGCCCGGCGCGGAGCGACCTCCGCCCGCGCCGACGACAGGGAAGGGACCTGCCCCGGAACACCCGCGCCGTGTGATCCACTGTCCGCGCGGGGGCGTACCGAACAGGAGCAGGAGCAGCGTGACCACCTACCGGCAGCCCGGCCTCGTCCTCACGGACCACCGCTTCCCCGTCCCCCTCGACCACGCCCGCCCCGACGGCGAGCGCATCGAGGTCTTCGGCCGTGAGGTCGTCGCGAGCGGCAAGGACCCGGAGCGGCTTCCCTGGCTCGTCTACCTGGAGGGCGGGCCCGGCTTCGGCGCCCGCCGCTTCATCGGCCCGCAGGCCTGGCTCGGCCGCGCCGTGAAGGAGTTCCGCGTCCTCCTCCTCGACCAGCGCGGCACCGGCCGCTCCACCCCCGCCAACCGCCAGACCCTGCCGCTGCGCGGCGGCCCGGCCGAACAGGCGGACTACCTGACCCACTTCCGCGCCGACTCCATCGTCGAGGACTGCGAGCTGATCCGGCGCCGCCTCACCGGCGGCGCCCCCTGGACCGTCCTCGGCCAGAGCTTCGGCGGCTTCTGCGCCACCCACTACCTCTCCACCGCCCCCGAGGGCCTGGACACCGTCCTCGTCACCGGCGGCCTGCCCTCCCTCGACGCCACCGCCGACGAGGTCTACCGCGCCGCGTACCCCCGCGTCCGGCGGAAGAACGAGGCCCACTTCGCCCGCTACCCCCAGGACGCCGAACGGGCCCGCGCGATCGTCGCCCACCTCCTCGACCGGGAGGTCACCCTCCCCGGTGGCGGGCTCCTCACCGTCGAGGCCTTCCAGTCCCTCGGCATCCTCCTCGGCTCCGGCGAGGGCACCCACCAGCTCCATCTGCTCCTGGAGGGCGCCTTCGTGCCCACCCCGGGCGGGCCCGCGCTCTCCGACGCCTTCCTGGAGCAGGTCCAGGCACACCTCTCGTACGCCGGACACCCGCTGTACGCCGTGCTCCACGAGGCCATCTACGCCCAGGGACAGGGCCCCACCGACTGGGCCGCCGAGCGGATCCGCGCCGAACACCCCGAGTTCGACGCCCGCACGGCGCTCGCCGAGGGCGCACCGCCGCTCTTCACCGGCGAGACCGTCCACCCCTGGCACTTCACCACCGACCCCGCCCTGCGCCCGCTCCGCGAGACCGCCGAACTGCTCGCCGCGCGCACCGACTGGTCCCCGCTGTACGACCCCGAGCGCCTCGCCGCCAACCGGGTCCCGGTGGCGGCCGCCGTCTACCACGACGACATGTATGTCGACACCGCCCACTCCCTGGAGACCGCGCGCGCCGTGCGCGGTCTGCGGACCTGGGTGACCGACGAGTTCGAGCACGACGGGGTGCGGGCCGGCGGGCCGCGCGTCCTCGACCGGCTCCTCGCCCTCGCCCGGGACGAGATCTGACGGTCCGGTCCCGGCGGGAGGGGCATAGGATTCGGCGCGCAATCGATCGGCAAGAGGCGCTGAAGCCGGGCGCGCGCCCGGCCCGCACGAGGGGGCCCGGATGGCGGCACGCGAGACACCGGCCTCCGGCCGGGAGCTGAAGTTCCGGGCCCTCATGGCGGAGCTGCGGCGCGGCATCCTCGACGGCACCTGGCCCCCCGGCAGCAAGCTCCCCACCGAGCGGGCGCTCGCCACCGAGACGGGTCTCTCCGTCACCACCGTCCGCCGCGCCTACGAGGACCTCGTCGCCCTCGGCCTCGTCGAACGGCGCCAGGGGGCGGGAACCTTCTCCGCCCACCGGCCCGAGCGGGACCGGGCCGACCGCCGGATCGTCGGCGTCCTCGTCCCCGACACCACCTTCTACTACCCGCGCGTCCTCCAGGGCATCGAGAAGGAACTCGCGGCGGCCGGCGCCCGGCTCGTCCTCGCCTGCTCGCACTACGACCCCGCCGAGGAGGACGCCGCCGTCGAACGGCTCCTCTCCGCCGGGGTCCACGGCCTCCTCCTCGTCCCCAGCCTGCACACCGCCACCGACCCGGGGCGGCGCGCCGAGGAGCTCCTGGCCCTGCCCGTCCCCGCCGTCCTCGTCGAACGCCGGCTCGCCGCCCACGGCCCCGGCGACCCCACCGAGCACGTCTGCACCGACCACGAGGGCGGCGCCTACGACGCCGTGCGCCACCTGCGCGCCCTCGGCCACGAGCGGCTCGGGCTCGTCGCCCGCACCGACGCGCCCACCACGGCGCCCATCGAGTCGGGATTCGCCCGGGCGCTCACCGACCTCGGACTGCCCGCCGCCCCGGCGTACGAGCGGGACGTGATGGCCCGCTGGGACCCGGACCGCGCCGACCGGGCGCTCGCCGCGCTGCGTTCCGCCGGCGTGACCGCCGCGCTCTGCTTCGGCGACCGGGAGGCCGCCCTGATGCTCGGAGCGGCCCGCCGGGCCGGGCTCCGGGTGCCCGGGGACCTCGCCCTGATCAGCTACGACAACGAGTTCGCCGATGTCGCGGAGACCCCGCTGACGGCCGTCTCGCCCCCCAAGTACCAGCTCGGCCGCCTCGCCGCGCAGATCCTGCTCCGGCGGCTCGCCGAGGGGGACGCGGCCCCGCTGCACCAGGTGCAGCTGAGACCGCGCCTGGTGGTCCGGGCCTCCTGCGGCGGGCGGACGCCGGGGGAGCCACAAAAGTCCAAGCGGTGAGTCCGGATTGCTCATGGTGTGCTCTGCTCGCGTACGGATACAACTCGGTCCGGACCCGTGAGGGCCCCTGCGAGGAGAGGACCCGGACCATGAGCACCCACGTCAGCGCGGAGATCGCCGGCCAGCCCGACTGCTGGCGCCGTGCCGCCGAGATCGCCGACCGCGACGGCGGCCTGCTGCCGGCCCGGGGCGAGCGCGTGGCGGTCGTCGGCTGCGGCACCTCGTACTTCATCGCCCGCGCCTACGCGGCCCTGCGGGAGTCCCTCGGCGCGGGCGAGACCGACGCGTTCCCCGCCTCCGACGCGACCCCGCTCGGCCGCGGCTACGACCGGATCGTGGCCCTCACCCGCTCCGGCACCACCACGGAGGTCGTGGACCTGCTCGCCCGCGCCGCCGGCCGCGTCCCGACGCTCGTCGTCACCGGCGTCCCGGACAGCCCCGCCGGGCGGCTCGCCGACCGGATCGTCGGCCTCGGCTTCGCCGACGAACGCTCCGTCGTCCAGACCCGGTTCGCCACCACCGCCCTCCAACTCCTGCGCGCCGGGCTCGGGGTGGACCTCGGCCCGGCGATCGCCGACGCCGAACTCGTCCTGTACGAGCGGCTGCCCGCGGCCTGGGAGCGGCGCGGTCAGTTCACCTTCCTCGGCACCGGCTGGACCGTCGGGCTCGCCGACGAGGCGGCGCTCAAGCTGCGCGAAGTGGCCCGCGCCTGGACGGAGTCGTACGCGGCGATGGAGTACCGCCACGGCCCGATCAGCATCAGCGACCGGGCGAGCCTGGTCTGCTGCCTCGGCCCCGCCCCGGCCGGTCTGCGGGACGAAGTGGAGTCCACCGGCGCCCTGTTCGCCGCCGACGCGATCGGTCCGGTCGCGGCCCTCGTCCGCGCCCAGCGGCTCGCGGTCGCCCTCGCGGACCGGCGCGGCCTCAACCCGGACCGCCCGCGCCACGTCTCGCGCTCGGTGATCCTCGCCGGGACGTTCCGCCCGACGGTGTCGGACGCGACCCGTATCCTGCGGTCATGATCGACACGGATGCGATGGACCTCCTGGAGATGCCCGGCGACTGGCAGCGCGCGCTGTGCGTCGTCGCCCACCCCGACGACCTGGAGTACGGCTGCGCGGCGGCGGTCGCCGCCTGGACGGACGAGGGGAAGGAGGTCGCGTACGTCCTCGCCACCCGGGGCGAGGCCGGCATCGACACCCTCGCCCCGGACGTCTGCGGCCCGCTCCGCGAGCGCGAGCAGCGGGACAGTGCCGCCGTCGTCGGCGTGGACACCGTCGAGTTCCTCGACCACCGCGACGGCGTGATCGAGTACGGGCTCGGCCTGCGCCGGGACATAGCGGCCGCGATCCGCCGCCACCGCCCCGAGCTCGTGATCACCCTCAACCACCGCGACACCTGGGGCGGGGGCCCGGGCGCGCCCTGGAACACCCCCGACCACCTGGCCGTCGGCCGCGCCACGCTGGACGCGGCCGCCGACGCCGGAAACCGCTGGATCTTCCCCGAACTGACCGAGCAGGGCCTGGAGCCGTGGAACGGCGTCCGCTGGGTCGCGGTCGCCGCCTCCAGCACCCCGACCCACGCGGTCGACGCGACCCCGGGCCTGGACCGCGCGATCCGCTCCCTCCTCTGCCACCGCGCCTACATCGAGGCCCTGACGGACGAGGACCCGGAGGAGTACGTCCGCACCTTCCTCACCACGGCGACGTCCCGGTCCTCGGACCGCTTCGGCGGCCGCCCGGCGGTGACGTTCGAACTCTTCGGCCGCTGACGGCGGCGGGCGCCCCTCAGCCCCTCGGCGAGGGCTTCAGCACCGCGAAGATCGCGTCGAAGGGGTCGGCGAGCCAGGCGATGCGGCCGACGTCGGGGATGTCGGCGGCGGGCATCAGGACCGAGCCGCCGTTGCCCCGGGTCGCGTCGGCGATCGCGTCGGCGTCCTCGACCGCGAAGTACGGGACCCAGGACGGCGTCATCCCCTCCTGGGCCTCCGCCACGCCGCCGAAGGAGGCGTCCTCCTGGTCTCCCTCGACGGTGGAGAGCACCCGGTACGTCATGCCGGGGGCGTCCATCTCCGACCAGCGCCAGCCGAAGAGGGTCTGGTAGAAGGCGAGCGTGGACTCCGGGTCGGGGACGTGGAGTTCGGCCCAGAGGAGGGTGTGGGGGGAGGAGGTCCGCTCCAGGCCCTTCACCCTGCCCGGCTGCCAGACGGCGAACTCGGCGCCTGCCGGGTCGGTGAGGCAGGCCATGCGGCCGGCGTCCATGACGTCGAAGGCCTCGACGCGCACCCTTCCGCCGGCCGCCTCGGCGGCCTTCTGGGTGGCGTCCGCGTCCGGGGTCTGGAAGTACACCGTCCAGGCGCTGCGCGCGCCCTCGTCGAGCGGCCCCAGGGCGCCGACCGTACGGCCGTCCTGCTGGAACAAGCCGTAGCCGTCGGCCTCCGGTCCGGCCGACTGGAAGTCCCAGCCGAAGACGGCTCTGTAGAAGGCGGCGGCGGCCTCGGTGTCGGGGCTGCCGAGGTCGAGCCAGTTGGGGGAGCCCTGGGTGAACTGCGTACCGAGCATGGAGGTGTCCCGTCCTTGTGTCGTACGTGGCCGAATGTGGTCACCATGACCGATCCTCGCCCGCCGGCCGGTGCGGCGCAGCCCCTGCCACCCTCTTTCATCCGGCCGGGCGAACCCTCGCCGAGAACAGCCGCGTCCCTGACCTTTCCGCAAAGAACCTTGCCGTTTCTGCAACACTGGCCGCATGACCGAAGACGACCGCATCGACGCCGTACTGACCGAGGTCGGCCCCCGGCTCCGCCGTGTCCGCCGTGACCGCGGGGTGACGCTCGCCGAGCTCTCCGCCGCCACCGGGATCTCCGTGAGCACCCTGTCCCGGCTGGAGTCCGGGCAGCGCAAGCCCAGCCTCGAACTGCTCCTGCCGCTCGCCCGCGCCCACCAGGTCCCCCTCGACGAACTGGTCGGGGCCCCGCCGGTGGGCGACCCCCGGGTCAAGGCGAAGCCCATCGTGCGCCACGGGCGGACGATGTACCCCCTGACCCGGCAGCCCGGCGGGCTCCAGGCGTACAAGGTGATCCAGGAGAAGGCGCACGAGGCGCCGGAGCCCCGGGTGCACGAGGGGTACGAGTGGCTGTACGTGCTCTCCGGGAGGCTCCGGCTCGTCCTGGGCGAGCACGACGTCGTCCTGACCGCCGGTGAGGCGGCCGAGTTCGACACGCGCGTCCCGCACTGGTTCGGGCCGACGGCCGAGGGCCCGGTGGAGTTCCTGAGCCTGTTCGGGCCGCAGGGGGAGCGCATGCACGTCAGGGCGCGCCCCAAGAAGTCCGGCTGACCCGGCAAGAAGTCCGGCCGACCGGTTCCCCCAGGGCAAGCGACCGCTTAGTATGCCACCGACCGCTCGGTACGGAGGAGGCATTCCGGATGCAGGCATGGCGTGTGTACGAGAACGGCGAACCGCGCGCGGTGATGCGCCGCGAAGAGGTGGAACCGCCCACGCCCGGCGACGGCCAGGTCCTCCTCAGGGTCCGCGCGGCGAACGTCAACTTCCCCGACGCGCTGCTCTGCCGCGGCCACTACCAGGTGCGGCCCCCGCTGCCCTTCACCCCCGGCGTCGAGGTCTGCGCCGAGACCGAGGACGGGCGCCGGGTCATCACCACCGCCGCCCTCCCGCACGGCGGCTTCGCCGAGTACACCCTCGCCGACGCCGCCGGGCTCCTGCCCGCCCCGGAGGCGCTCGACGACGCCGAGGCCGCCGCGCTGCACATCGGCTACCAGACCGGCTGGTTCGGCCTGCACCGCCGCGCCGCCCTCCAGGAGGGCGAGACCCTCCTCGTCCACGCCGCGGCGGGCGGCGTCGGCAGCGCCGCCGTCCAGCTCGGAAAGGCGGCCGGCGCGACCGTCATCGGCGTCGTCGGCGGCCCCGAGAAGGCGGCCGTCGCCCGCGCCCTCGGCTGCGACCTGGTGATCGACCGCCGCTCCGAGGACGTCGTCGCCGCCGTCAAGGCCGCGACCGGTGGCCGGGGCGCCGACGTGATCTACGACCCGGTCGGCGGCGAGGCCTACCAGCAGTCCGCCAAGTGCGTGGCCTTCGAGGGCCGGATCGTGATCGTCGGCTTCGCGAGCGGCACCGTCCCCGCCCCCGCCCTCAATCACGCCCTGGTGAAGAACTACTCGGTCCTCGGCCTCCACTGGGGCCTGTACGCGGCGAAGGCCCCGGCCTCGATCGGCCGCTGCCACGAGACCCTGACCGCCTACGCGGCGAAGGGGCTGATCAAGCCGCTCATCGGTGAACGCGTCCCCTTCGCGGGCGCGGCGGACGCCGTCCAGCGCGTCGCCGACGGCACCACCACCGGCCGCCTGGTCGTCCTCCCGGAAGGAGCCCGCACATGACCGACGCCGAGGAACTCCGTTCCCTCACCAGGCGTTTGCTCGCCGAGCACCCGCCCGCCACGACCGACCGCACCGACTTCCTGAAGGCCCGCTTCGACGCCGGGCTCGCCTGGGTGCACTACCCCGTGGGCCTCGGCGGACTCGACGCGCCCCGCGCCCTCCAGGCCGTCGTCGACGCCGAACTCGCCGCCGCGGGCGCCCCCGACAACGATCCGCGCCGGATCGGCATCGGCCTGGGCATGGCCGCCCCCACCCTGCTCCAGTACGGCTCCGAGGAGGTCAAGGAGCGCTTCCTGCGACCCCTCTGGGCCGGCGAGGAGGTCTGGTGCCAGCTCTTCAGCGAGCCCGGCGCCGGCTCCGACCTCGCCGCGCTCGGCACCCGCGCCGTGCGGGACGGCGAGGACTGGGTGGTCGACGGGCAGAAGGTGTGGACCTCCAGCGCCCACATCGCCCGCTGGGCCATCCTCATCGCCCGCACCGACCCGGACGCCCCCAAGCACCGGGGCATCACCTACTTCGTCTGCGACATGACCGACCCCGGGGTGGAGGTCCGGCCGCTGCGCCAGATCACCGGCGAGGCCGAGTTCAACGAGGTCTTCCTCACCGGCGTCCGCATTCCCGACGCCCACCGCCTCGGCGAGGTCGGCGACGGCTGGCGGGTCGCCCAGACCACCCTGATGAACGAGCGGGTCTCCATCGGCGGCGCCCGCATCCCCCGCGAGGGCGGCATGATCGGGAAGCTCGCCACGACCTGGCGCGAGCGCCCCGAGCTGCGCACCCACGAGCTGCACCGGCGCCTCCTCGACCTCTGGGTCGACGCCGAGGTCGCCCGGCTCACCGGCGAACGCCTCCGCCAGCAGCTCGTCGCCGGCCAGCCCGGCCCCGAGGGCAGCGCGATGAAGCTCGGCTTCGCCCGGCTCAACCAGGCCATCAGCGGCCTGGAGGTCGAACTCCTCGGCGACGAAGGCCTGTTGTACGGCGAGTGGGAGATGCGCCGCCCCGAGCTCGTCGACTTCACCGGCCGGGACGCCGGATACCGCTACCTGCGCTCCAAGGGCAACTCGATCGAGGGCGGGACCAGCGAGGTGCTCCTCAACATCGTCGCCGAGCGGGTCCTCGGCCTGCCGCCGGAGCCCCGCAACGACAAGGACGTCGCCTGGAAGGACCTGACCCGATGACGGCACAGACCGATCTGCTGTACTCCGAGACCGAGGACGACCTGCGGGCGGCCGTCCGCGCTGTGCTCGCCGACCGGGCCGGCCACCAGACCCTGCTCGACCGGATCGAGACGGACGAGCCGTACGTACCCGGCCTCTGGAAGTCCCTCGCGGGCGACATCGGCGCTGCCGGACTCCTCGTCCCCGAGGAGCTCGGCGGCCAGGGCGCGAGCCACCGCGAGGCCGCGGTGGTCCTGGAGGAGCTGGGCCGTGCGGTGACGCCGCTGCCGTACCTCACGAGCGCGGTGGTGGCCACGGAGACGCTGCTCGGCCTCGCGGGGCAGGGCGGCCCGGCCGTCGAGCTCCTGGCGGAGCTCGCGAGCGGCCGGACGGTCGCGGTGCTCACCGTACCCCTGTCGACCGCACCGGACGCGGAGCCGTTCCCGCCCGGAGCGCCGGACGCGGAACCGTCCCCGTCCGCCGCGACCGGCGCCGGGCCGCTGCCCGCCTCCACCGTCGCGGGCGTCGCCGACGCCGTCGCGGCCGACGTCCTCCTCGTCCCGCGCGCCGACGGCCTGTACGCCGTACCGGCCCGAGAGGCGAGCGTCGAGCCGCAGACCCCGCTCGACCTCACCCGCCCCCTCGCCCGCGTCACCCCGGAGCCCGGGAGCGGCACCCGGCTCGCCGACGCCGGGGCCGCCCGCGCGGCCGTCCGGCGCGGCCTCCTCGCCGGTGCGGGACTGCTCGCCTCCGAGCAGCTCGGCCTCGCCGCATGGTGCCTGGAGGAGACCGTCCGGTACACCCGCGAACGCCACCAGTTCAACCGGCCCGTGGGCTCCTTCCAGGCCCTGAAGCACCGCATGGCCCAGCTCTGGCTGGACCTCGTCGGGGCCAGGGCCGCGGCCCGCGCCGCCGCCGACGCCCTCGCCACCGGCGACCCGGACGCCCCGCTGACCGTGGCGGTGGCCCAGGCCTACTGCTCCAAGGTCGCGGTCCGCGCCGCCGAGGAGTGCGTGCAGCTGCACGGCGGGATCGGGATGACCTGGGAACACCCGGCGCACCTGGCGCTGAAGCGGGCCAAGTCCGACCAGACCGCCCTGGGTTCGGCGGGCCGGCACCAGGACGCGATCGCGGCTCTGATGGACCTGCCCGCACCCAGGTGAGGGCCCGCGTCCGCACCCCGCTCCACGCTGTTCATTCATGAACCATTCGCGGTGGTGGTGGATCCTCGCAAGGGGTGCGGACGCGGTCCTGGCTGAATCTCACCCGTATGGCCGCCCCGCCATACGCCCGGACGGACCGCGCATTCCGCCACACTGTCCGCCGAACGCCGCAATTCCGGTGCGGCGACGGAGGGACGTGAGAGCGATGGCCGTTTCCATTTCTGTCGTGGTGCTGCTGCTGGTGCTGGCCGTGATCTTCCTGCGGAACGGTGGCCTGAAGGTCACGCACGCCCTGGTCTGCGCACTGCTCGGCTTCTTCCTCGCCGGCACCAGCATGGCGCCCACCATCCACAACGGCGTGGCCGCCACCGCCAACGTGGTCTCCAGCCTCAGACCGTGATCGTCACGGCTCCGTGAACTCCCGTGAACTGCTGTGAACCGCCCATGAAAACCAGGGCGGTTCCATGTACATTTCACGGACTCGGTCCTAGCGTCGGCCGCCGGCGCGACACCCGTCAGGACCCGAGGAGCCGCTTTGACCACCCCACCGCCCCGCAGACGAGCACGCGCGCTCGCGCTGGTCGCTGCGCTCGCGGCGACCCTTCTGGCGGGCTCCGCGCCCGTCGCCCAGGCCGAGGAGATACCCCTCGCCCCCGGCCACCGCCTCGTCGAGCACTACGAGGGCGCCCCCGCCACCGCGCGGCCCGTGCCCGGCGAGGGCCCCGCCCAGCACCCGTACCTCGCCCCCAACGGCCGCAGCGGCATGCACGCCGACGGCGCCGGCAGCGGCACCCACCCCTACTCCGGGCCGCTCAGGCGCGACCCGCGGGTCGCCAGCGAGAAGATCGCCGCCGTCGGCGGCGAGTGCGCCACGGTCACCTTCGACGCCGGCGGCCGCCTCGTCACCGTCTGCGGCACCTTCAGCGGCTTCCTCCTGAAGCTGCTCGACCCGCGCACCCTGGGCACCCTCGCCGAGTACAAGCTGCCGCAGCGCTCCTCCACCGTCGAGGCCGTCACCCGCCTCGACTTCGAGAAGATCTTCAAGAAGTCTTCGCCCGCGGGCCGCTGACCTGCGCAGATCGACGACTAAGGGGCCCTGGCCTGCGGCGTTGCTCCTTTCCGGGGCTTTCACGATGACACCGTCTTACGCGGTCGGTTCTCCCCAGATGCTCCCCCAGGCGGCTCAATTCTCCCCAGATTCTCTCCAGCTGGAACTGCTTCGGCAGGAGCATCGCCCCTGTCAAGGCTGGTTCTCGACTCGGGGAAGCGGCTACGCATAGTGTCGGGGGAGGGGCTTGATCGTGTGGTGCGTGTTCTGGACGACCCCCCCCCTGCGGGAGCCTTCCGTGAGTGGCCGGCGGTTCGTGCCCTTGCCGTCCAGAGCGGGGTCGTCCTCGGTTGTTGTCCGAACGCGCGTCGTGGGTTCATGATCCCTGCGGTATGCCGATGAGGTGAGGTATCCAGAGGACGGGGGCCTGACCGCTGAGCGTCGGGTGTTTCATGAGGGGATCCGGCTTCAGGCCGGGCAGAGGTTCGCGGCGGGCGAGAAGACGGCGATGATCGCGAAGGATCTGCGGGTGAGTGTGCGGTCGGTGGAACGCCGGCGTCGTGCCTGGTGCGAGGGCGGCATGGAGGCCCTGCGTTCGGCGGATCCGGCGAACTCCCCGACCGTCAAAGACGCCCAGTTCGCCGTGCTCGAGGAAGAACTCGGCAGGGGACCGGCAGCTCACGGCTTCGAAGACGAACGCTGGACCCTTGCCCGGGTCCAGACGGTGATTCGCCGGCCTCTGAGGGTGAGCCTGTCGGTGGCGAGGTCTGGCGGCTGCCGAAACGGCACGGCTGGCCCTGGCAGACACCCGCCCGCAGAGCACTCGAGCGCGACGAGCACACGGTGGAGTTGTGGAAGAGGGAGGTGCGGCCGCAGGTGAAAGACTCGCGACGGCGTCCGGTGCCTGGATCGCCTTTGAGGACGAGGCCGGATTCTCGATGACTCCTCCCCGGGCCCCCACCTGGGGCCGGCGCGGGCAGACTCCCGTCATCCGCGTCCGTGGCAGGTCCCGCCGCCGGCCCTCGATCGCCGCATTGTGCTGCTACAAACCCGGTGAGAAGAGCCGCCTCATCCACCGGCCCCGCGCCCATCTCCGCCTCAAGGGTGCACGCAAGAGCTCCTCCTGGCAGGACTACCGTGACCTGCTGGTCCGCGCGCACATCCAGTTCGGCGGACCGATCGTGGTGGTCTGGGACAATCTCAACACCCACCTGGCCGCCGGGCTGAAGCGGTACGAAGCCGAGCACGACTGGCTCACCACCGCCCGCCTCCCGCCCTGCGCACCTGATCTCAATCCCGTCGAGACCGTCTGGTCGCTGGTACGCAGGGCGATGGCCAACACCGCCTTCAACACATCCGACGACCTCGACCGCATCCTTCGCGGCGAGTTACGCGGGATCCAGCTCCGACCCCACCTGGTCAACGACTGTCTCACCGCCACAGGTCTGGCTATCACCCCACCGACCCCGCCGTGAAAACCTCAGGAGGACCTCTTACGGCCTGTCCGATGGGTCCGAAACCGATTCAGTGCCTGTTTCGCATTTCCTGACCCGTGTCAGTGGCTCGCGCTCCGCAACGCGGTCGGGGCTGCTGGACCGCTGACGTCACAAAGCCGGCGAGGATTGCGGCCAAAGCCGGGTCACGAGCTGGGGGCCGATCCGTCCGCTCCGTACCGGAGGCCGTCGAAGAGCAGGTCGAGGAGGCGTCCGGCCCGTTCGCGCTGGTCGGGAGCGCTGGTGACCAGCCCGATGCCGGCCAGGCTGAAGCCGACATCGAAGGGGTCGATGCCCGGGCGCAGGAGACCGGCGTCGGCGCCGGCGTGCAGCAGGGTGCCCAGCGCGGTGGCGAGCTTGTCGAGGGTCTCGGCGAAGGGGTCCGCACCGGAGGCGACCGCGGCCCGCAGCGCGTCCGCCATGCCCTGCTTGGCAGCCAGGTAGTCGATGAAGTCGTCCATCCACAGGCGGATCGCCCGGTCGGGCGGGTTGTCGGTCAGCAGCTTCGCGGCGCTGTCGCAGACGCGGGCCAGCTCGTTGCGGTAGGCCGCCTCGACAAGTGCCTCGCGCGTGGGGAAGTGGCGGTAGAGCGTGGCCGAGCCGACGCCCGCGGCCTTGGCGATCGTGTCGATCGCGACGTCCGGGCCCTTCTCGGAGAAGGCGCGTACGGCCGCTTCGAGGATGCGCTCCCGGTTGCGGCGGGCATCGGCGCGCAACACGCTCGGCTTGGTGGTCAAGGCTGCTCCCTTCATCGAGGGACCAGTCTAACTGGACAACCGGGGAGTTCCCCGCTTACCGTCATGACTAACCGGGGAACTCCCCGGTTGTGGCGTCGGCCGTGACGCTCCACACGCAAGGAACGGCGATCGTGACAGCACAGCAGCCCATCGGTTCCGGCTTCGGGGCCCGCAGCACCACGGCCGACGTCCTGGCCGGCCTCGACCTCACCGGAAAGCTCGCAGTCGTGACCGGCGGTAGTTCCGGACTGGGGCTGGAGGCCACACGCGCCCTGCGGGGCGCCGGCGCGACTGTCGTCGCAGCCGTTCGCCGCCCGGAAGCTGCCGCGGAAGCCTTCACCGCAGTGGACGGGGTCGAGGTGCGCCGTCTCGACCTGGGCGACCAGGCCAGCGTGCACACCTTCGCGGACGAGTTCCTGGCAAGCGGCCGCAGCATCGACATCCTCATCAACAACGCCGGCGTGATGGCCCTGCCCGAGACCCGCCTCGGACCTGGCTGGGAGGCGCAGTTCGCCACCAACCACCTGGGCCACTACACACTCACGAACCGGCTGTGGCCCGCCCTGGCAGCCGAAGGCGGCGCGCGCGTGGTCGCGCTCAGCCCTGTTGGACACCGCTACTCGCCGATCCGATGGGACGACGCCATGACCCCGCTCCAGCGGCACATGACCCGCGAGGAGATGATCGCCTTCGGCTGGATCGACGACCAGGGCAACACGGCCCCCAGTTTCAAGACCCCCGAACAGGGTGCCGCCACCCAGGTCCGGGCGGCCGCCTCCCCGCGGCTGGCCCCCACCGGCGGCGTCTACCTGAACGACTGCGACATCGCCCCGCTCTCCCAGGACGACGCACCCGGAGTACGGCCCCACGCGGTCGACCCCGAACAGGCCGCACGCCTGTGGACCCTGTCCGCCCAGCTGACCGGCACCAACGTGTTCGCGGACCGGTGATACGACGGCATGGCGCACTCCCCTCCAAGAAGCCCGCACCTGAAAACTCTGCGAGAAGGGTCACGAAATCATGACGCACACCGATCTGGCCGCCGTCGCGAACGAAGCACAGGCATGGTTCGACGGCTACGTCGAGACGTTCATCGGACTGGCAGCAAAGGGGAGCACCGATCCCGCGCCGCTCCTCGACTACTTCTCGGTGCCGATCAGCATGACCACGGGCACGGCCCACACCGCTCTCACCTCCGCCGAGGCGCTCTCCCAGGGACTCGCACACGAGCTGCGCGCACTGCGCGACGCCGACTACGGGGGCAGCAAGGCCCTCGACCCGGTGGTACGCGTGCTCAACGAGCGGGCCGCGCAAATCGAGGTGACCTGGGCGCGCCAGGACAGCCAGGGGCGGGAGTTCCAGCGTGTCCGTGTGCTCTACCTGACCGCCCGTACCGACGCGGGATGGCGGACGGTCGCCTCCGTGATCCTGGCCAGCTGACGAAGCACATTGCCCGCGCGGTCGCCCGCGGCGCGCTCGCCAGTCAGCGAGGCGACAGGACCCCGCCACAAGATCGTCAACGTGACAGTACGTGCTGATCGATGTCACGTCGATGCTCGTCGCCACGGCTTAGGACTGCTGACGAAATGATCCTCAAGGTGGTTGGACCACTCCGGGACTGACGGTCCGAGGGTTGGAGTGGCTCGGCCGAAGCCGTGGGAGGTCGACCACGAGCTGTGGGCGGTGATCGAGCGGCTGCTACCGAAGGCGGAGCGTCGGCCCCGGCACCCCGGGCGAAGGCTGCATCCGGACCAGCTGGTGTTCCAGGGCATCCCGTTCGTCCTGCACACCGGGGTTGCCTGGGAACATCTGCGGCAGGAACTCGGCTTCGGTTCGGGTATGACCCGCCGACGCCGCCTGGCCGAGTGGACCGAGGCTGGAGCCCGGCCCCGGCTGCACGGGGTCCTTCTGGCCGAGCTCCGCAGCGTGAACGCTCTGGACTTCTCCCGGGTGGCGGTCGACGGCTCCTCCATACGGGCATCGAAAGGGGGATCCAAGACGGGACGAAGCCCTGTCGACCGGGGCAGGACGGGCAGCAAGAATCACCTGATCATCGACGCCACCGGTATCTCGCTGGCCGCCGCCTTGCCCGGCGCCAACCGCAACGAGGTCACCCAGCTGATCCCGCTGCTTCAGGCGGTGCCGCCGGTGAGGGGCAAGCGAGGTCGGCCCCGGCGCCGCCGGACGTGGTGCCGGCCGACCGCGGCTACGACCACGACAAGTACCGTCGCCTGGTCCGGACCCGGGGCATCGAACCGGTCATCGCCCGCCGCGGTGTCCCGCACGGCTCCGGCCTCGGCGTCCACCGCTGGGTGGTCGAGCGGACGATCGCCTGGCTGCACGGCTTCCGACGCCTACGCGTCCGCTGGGAACGACGGGACGACATCCACGAAGCCTTCCTCGGTCTCGCCACGTGCCTCATCGCCCACCGACACGTCCAACGCCTTTGTCAGGACCTCTTAGACCTGGGGTCTCCGCCCGGTCATTGCCTTCGTGCTCATAAGCCATACCTGTCCAACCACCAGAACAAAGACCGTTGCAGTACTAGCGACACCGACCCCGCGCGAGGCGACGCGCCCCCGCCCCCGCTGTCGACAACCCGCCTGGCCCTCGTACGAGACGCGCGCCGTCCGTTCCCGCCCGTCGTCTCGATCACCTTCCGCGGTCGCCGGGCGAGCGGGCCTTCACGGCGCACACCCACGCTTGCACGGACTTCGAACTCATGATCACATGTGCTGTCTTTCTCACGATCATGACTCTTGATCACGACTTTGGGGGAATGAAATGACCGGTCAGATGGACAGACGATCCGTCATCCGTGGCCTGGCGACGGCCGGTGCGGGCGCGGCGGCCGGTTCGATCGCCACGGGCGGCACCCCGGCGTACGCCACGGGTTCCGGCAACGACCCGCACAGCGTCTCCGTGATCAGCAAGCTCGCGGACCCCACGGGCGTCAACCCGAGCGACGACGCCTTCCGGGCGGCCGCCGCCGAGGTCCTCGCCTCGTACCAGCCCGACCCGATCTCCGGCGCGGTACCGAAGAAGGTCCTGGTCATCCCGCCGGGCACGTACCGGCTGACCCGGCCCGACTCGCTGCTCCCCAACATCGACGGCACCAACGCCGGCGAGGGCAACGTCGGGGGCGTCATCGACGGCGTCACGATCACCGGCTACGGCAAGCGGCTCACCCGCATCATCTACGCGCCGGCCGAGAACGACACCACGCTCTGGACCAACAACCAGCGCTACAAGAACATCCGGGTCTCCGGCATCACCTTCGTCAGCGAGAACCCCACCTCCAGCTTCTGCTACGCGTACTCCTCGGCCTCGCACGGCGTCCAGGACACCTGGTACAGCGACGTCGAGTGGCAGGGCAGCTGGAAGCGCGGCATCGGCCTCGACGGCCCGGCCACCACCTCGAACCTCAACAGCGAGATGGGCTGGGACCACTGCCAGATCGGCGGCACCTACTCGGACGCCTTCCTCGTCATGGGGATGACGCCCACCGCGAGCCAGCAGGACCAGTTCCTGAACTACTGGTTCCGCGAGTGCAAGGTGGAGTACAAGGCCGGTGTGTTCGTGAAGAACAACCGCGGTGGCTCGATGAACTTCGTCGGCGGCTCCTACATCCTCACCGACACCGCCTCGACCGGCACCTTCTTCCAGCTCTCCTCGGCCGCGGCCAGCCGCTCGGACTCCGTCATGAGGCTCTACGCCCAGGGGATCCGCTTCGAGCTGCGCGGCACCGGCCACAAGGTGATCGACTCCCGCTGGTACAAGGGCAGCATCTCCTTCGTCTCGTGCGACGACACCGCGAACAGCTTCAAGTCGTGGGCGCCAGACGCCGTCACGCACGTCTACGCGTTCAACGCCAACGGCGACCGCGGCCCGACGGTCCGCTACACGGACTGCGCGCTGATGGGCTCGCACCAGGTGGCCACCGGCACGGCCGCGACCACCGCCGGCAAGCTCATCTACGACGGTTGCCGCTTCATCGACATGTCGAGCGCGACCGGTGCCACCGGGTTCCTCCGTTGGACGGGCACCGCGCCCCGCCACGAGATCCGCGACTGCCTGGGCGGCGCCGTCTACGTGGCGGACGTCAAGAACCCCGCGTAGCGGGGCCGGGCGGCGGGGCAGGAACTGGGCAGAGGGGGAAAGGTCGAGCGGCGGGCCTGCGCGCTGGGGCATCATGACGGCATGTGCGATCAGCCTGTCGAATGGGTGACCCTCTTCCGCTTCGAGAACGTCGCCGGTGGCCCGCGGCCGGGCCGGCTGACGGCGGTTTGACTGCGGGACCGAGGCATCGACTGGCATCCGTTCGCCGACGACGAGGTCATGGTCGATCTGATGTGCGGGGTCCGCTCGGACGGACACTGGCACGGCACGATCGCGGTCCGCTTCCGCGCGGATGCTCTTCGGCGGCTCGGACTGCATCCCGACCAGCCGACTTCGGCACCGGCGGAACCGTTGCCGCCGAAGTGGTGGGGGCCGTGGGCTCGGTGAGCCCCGGTCATCGCCGGACGAGGACGCGGGCACCGCACGCGGGTACCGCGGCAGGGATCGTTACAAGGTGGTGGCCGGCCCGATGGCCGCCACCGCGGTGATGGGCAGGGCGATGTCGAGCACGATCCGGCGGTCTTGACCGGTCAGGTGGACAGCGATCGCGCCTGCCCGCAGGAGTACGAGGCCGATGGCCGCGGCGAGAGCGAGCGGGAGCGCGACGCCGGTCAGCGGCGGCAGGACCAGGTCGGCCGCGCCGAGGATCTCGACCGCCCCAGAGCTCTGAGGGCGGGCAGGGGTACACGGTCGACCCAGGTCATCATCGGCCGCAGCTGATCGCGGCTGCGGCTCACCTTCAGCGTGCCCGCGTAGAGGTAGAAGAGGGCGAGCAGGCCCGCGACGATCCAGTAGGCGATGTACATGGTTCCCGTTCAGGTGTCAGAGGATTCACGGAGCCGTCGGCTGCTTCGGAGGTGACCGGTCGCGGGCCCGGTGGCGTACCGGCTCATCGCGTCGATGTCGGCCTGTGGAGTCAGCGGCCGGCCGTCGGCGAGCACCTCCTGGAAGTCCCGGAAGCACCGCACGTACAGGTCGGGGGTGAAGGTGCTGAGCATGACGGCGGGTTGGTCGGTCAGGTTGGCGAAGGTGTGCGGGACACCGGGCGGCACCATCACGAGCGTGCCCGTGGTGGCGTCGTACTCCTGGTCCCCGACGGTGAACCGCACGGTGCCGGAGAGGACGTAGAAGCCCTCGTCGTGCCGGGCGTGGCGGTGCTGCGGTGGTCCCTGGGTGTGCGGGGCGAGGACGGACTCGGCGATCGCGAGACGGTGCCCCGTGTGGCTGCCGTCCTCGAGGGTCCGCATGCGGGTGGTGCCCAGAACGATCACCTCGCCCTCGCCGGGGCTCGTCACCGACACAGTGGGGCGGGTACGAGGATCGCTGGTCTTCATCGCGTCTTCGGCCATGCTCACCAGTGCACCGCCCGGGCTCCGAGCCTGTCCAAGACCTGTCCTGCGGCACCGATGCCTGACGGGTATCGGTGCACTGCGGAGCCACGGACCTTACGCCGTTTCGTGGCGGTCGCCGAGGAACTCCACTTCGGCCGGGCCGCCATCTGCCTGCACATGAGCCGGCCGCCGCTGAACCGGGCGATCGAGCGGCTGGAGGCCGATCTCGGCGTCCTGCTGTCCACCCGCGCACCCACCGGCGTCGCGCTCACCGCGGCGGGCACGGTACTGCTCGACGAAGCACGGGCCCTGCTCGACCACGCCGACCGCGTCCGGGCACGCGTGAGCGCGGCGGCCGGCGCCGCGACCATCACCATCGGCATCCTGGCGACGACACCGACCCGGGAGTGGCCAGGCTGGCAGCCGCCTTCCACCGGGCCCGCCCTGGCATCGACATCCGCATCCGCGACGCCGATCTGACCGACCCCACCTGCGGGCTGCGCGCCGGACCGGTCGACGTGGCCCTGACCCGGGCGCCGTTCGGCGAGACCGGGCTGACGGTACATGGGCTGCGCAGCGATCCGATCGGCCTGGCCCCCCCCTAGGCCACGAGCTGCCCGTGGCACCGCTGACGGACATGGCGCCGAGCCGGTTAGTGGCGGTGTGCGACGAAGGCGACACCAACCCGTTGATCTGGTCCTCCGTCGAGAGAGCGGCAGCCGCCTGCCGTGCCTGAACGCCGTCACGCCGCGCTGCCGCCGCTCGCGAACCGACGCCGACGGCAGCGGGGGCACCCGGGCCATCACCCGCGCCTACGACGTCCGCCGGTCACACGGCTCGTACGGGGCGACCGCCGACCAGCGCGCCCGCCCGGTACGGGCATCCCGCTGTCCCGCCTGGTGACGCGGTCTGGTCCTCACGCGCGGGATCACTGCGCTGGTGCGGTGACGGGCCCGCGCATGTCGGGCGTGTCGGTGGGACAGGGAAAGGTTCCCGTCCAAAGGATGGTGGCGGTCGCACCATCGGCCGCGACCGGACGACGTACGCCAGAGCGAAATGGACATGGTGTGACCGGAAGACACAGGCGGCACCGGGGTCTCGGTGCTGCGGGACTGGCGGCAGCCCTCATCTGGGGATGCGCCACTGCCGGGAACGCCCGGCCCTCCGACGCGACCCCCGGCGGCTTCGAGCGGGCGGCCGGGCAAGCGGCGGCGGAATTCGGTGTGCCCAAGGAAGTGCTCCTCGGCGTCAGCTACGAGTCCTCGTGGTGGGAGGCCAACGAAGGCCGCCCGAGCACCAAGGGCGGTTACGGTCCGATGCACCTGACGGACACGACGTCCGGGGGAACCTACGCTCATCGCCCGGGCGAAGGGCCGGTGGACGCCACGGGCACCGACGACCCGTCCGAACACACTCTGCAGGCTGCCGCCGCGATGATCGGCGTCGCGCCCGAGACCCTCAAGCGGGACGAACTGCAGAACCTTCGAGGCGGCGCCGCCCTGCTCGCCTCGTACCAACGGCGGATCACCCGTCAGATGCCGCTCGACCCGGGTGGCTGGTACGGGGCTGTGGCACGCTACAGCCAGGCCCCCGACACCACCGCCGCCGGACGGTTCGCCGACGGCGTCTTCGAAGCGATCCGCGGCGGCAGGCACAGGGTGCGCAAGGACGGCCAGAGCGTGTCGTTGCCGAAGACGCCGTCCATCCGTCCGACGAGGTCACAGCTCGCGTCCCTGGGGCTGCGGACGCAGGCCGCGGCGGCGGTGCCGGAGTGCCCGAGCCGGCTGCACTGCCGGTTCGCCCCCGCTGCCGCCTCGAACTACCAGGTGTCCTCGCGGAACGCGAACGGCATGGACATCGGCTTCATCGTCATTCATGACCTCGAAGGGTCGTACGACGGGGGAGTCAGCTGGTTCCAGGACCCCGCCAGCGGGGTCTCCGCGCACTACGTGATGAAGGCCGACGGCAGTGCGGCGACGCAGATGGTGGCCACCAAGGACATCGCGTTCCACGCCGGAAACTACTGGTTGAACCTGCACGGCGTCGGCATCGAGCTGGAGGGATACGCCGCCCAGGGGCCGACCTGGTTCACTCCGGCTCAGTACGAGGCGACCGCCGCGCTGGTGGTCTACCTGGCACGGCGCTTCGACGTCCCCCTGGACCGCAAGCACATCATCGGGCACGACAACGTCCTTCCGCCGAGGCCGGCCCGCGCGCCGGACGCACACTGGGATCCCGGCCCCTATTGGGACTGGGAGAAGTTCATGGCCCTCGTCGGCGCCGAGGCCCTTGAGGAGGGCGGGGCCGTCGGCATCGGACAGGCGGTCACCATCGCCCCGAAGTACAAGGAGAACGCGCAGAGGGTGACGGTGTGCGCCCCGACGTGCCGCACCCAGACACAGCCTTCGAACTTCCTCTACGTCCGCACGGAGCCCCGCGCCGACGCCCCGCTCGTCTCCGACCTCGCCCTCCGTCCGGACGGCTCGGCGGGAACCGAGCACATCGACGACTGGGGATCCACCGCGATGTGGGGACAGGAATTCGTGGTCGCCGATGTGCGAGGGGACTGGACGGCCATCTGGTTCGGCGGGCGGAAGGGATGGATCCACAACCCGGCGGGCGTGAACACCCGCCCCGCCCCGAACGCGCGGATCGTCCGTCCCGCGAGCGGGGCGAAGTCGGTCTCCGTCTACACGACGGCCTACCCTCGCGCCGACGACTACCCCCAGGGACTGCCCGCGTCGGCGCAGACGCGGTTCACCATGTACGCGTTCCCACAGGGGCAGGCGTACGTGGCCGCCGGCGCACCGTTCGACGCCGACGACTTCTTCCCCGCCACCCCCTCGCGTCGGGAGGTCGTGGTCTCCGGTGACCAGCAGTACGACGTGATCCAGTACAACCGACGCCTGGCCACCGTGAACACCGCGGAGACGGCCCGATAACCGCGGAGACGGCCCGATAACCGTGGAGCCGGCCGGTGGTCCGGAGCCGGCCCCGGCAGAACCCCGGCACACGAGCCGCCGCCGCGAACGGGGGCATGGCAAAGCCCCTCGCTATGGAAGCGAAGCCGACAGTTTCCTATAGGTCATAGGTAGATCTAGGATTGTCGTAGGCATAGTGAGAGTAGGTGATGGTTGTGGTGCGGGCAGGACTGAACCCGGAGCGGCTGACGCTCGCAGGTGCGGACCTCGCCGACGAAGTCGGTTTCGGCGAGGTCACCCTGTCCGCGCTCGCCCGGCGTTTCGACGTGAAACCCGCGAGCCTGTACGCGCATGTGAAGAACTCCCACGAGCTCAAGACCCGGATCGCGCTGCTCGCCCTGGAGGAACTCGCCGACCGGGTCGCCGACGCGGTGGCCGGGCGGGCGGGCAAAGACGCCCTGACGGCCTTCGCGAACGCCTACCGGGACTACGCCCGAGCGCACCCGGGCCGCTACGAGGCGGCCCGGTACCGGCTCGATCCGCAGACCGCCATGGCCAGCGCCGGCGTCCGGCACGCGCAGATGACGCGGGCGCTCCTTCGCGGCTACGACCTGCCCGAGCCGGACCAGACGCACGCGGTCCGCATGCTGGGCAGCGTCTTCCACGGCTATGCCTCCCTTGAGGCGGCTGGAGCGTTCGACCACACGGACGTCGCCGCGCAGCAGTCCTGGGCCTGGACCCTTGACCGCCTCGACACCGCGTTGCGGACCGGCGCCGCGCCCTGACCGAGCCGCGTCACCGGCATCGGCCGCACGCGCGCACCGTCCTGACAGCCCCACCCCCAGAAGCGCGGAGACCTGAGGCCATGAGCACCGGCCGGAACCTGATCACCACCCCCCTCACCGCCGACTTCCTGCGCGGACACCTCGACGTGGAAGTGACGGCCCACGGTCTGTTGCCACACCGACTGCCCGCCCGGGCGCGCCGTCAGATCCCCGATGACCGGCTGGCCGTCGCAGAGGCCCAACCCTCCGGTGTCCGGCTGGCCTTCCGCACGAGCGCCACCATCATCGACTTGGACACCCTGCCCACCAAGCGGGTCTACGCCGGCTTCCCGCCCCCGCCCGACGGCGTGTACGACCTCCGGGTCGACGGCCTGCTCACCGCCCAGGCCACCGTGCCCGGCGGGAACCTGCGCACCATCACCGACATGCAGACCCAGACCGCGCACCTCACCCCGGGCCCGGCCGGTACGGCCCACTTCACCGACCTCCCCGCCGGCGAGAAGAACATCGAGATCTGGCTCCCGCACGCGGAGATCACCGAGGTCATCGCCCTGAGGACCAACGCCCCCGTCACCCCGGCCCCCGACACGGGGCGCCGAGTGTGGCTGCACCACGGCAGCTCCATCAGCCACGGATCCAACGCCGTCTTCCCCAGCACCATCTGGCCCGCCCTGGCCGCCTCCGCGGGCGACGTGGAGCTGGTCAACCTCGGATTCGGCGGCAGCGCACTGGCCGACCCGTTCACCGCACGCGCGATGCGCGACACCCCCGCAGACCTGATCAGCGTCAAGCTCGGCATCAACATCGTCAACACCGACGCCATGCGCCTGCGCGCCTTCACCCCCGCCGTCCACGGCTTCCTCGACACCATCAGGGAGGGCCACCCCACGACCCCCCTGCTGCTGATCTCACCGATCCTCTGTCCGACCCACGAGAACACCCCCGGACCGCTCATGCCGGACCTCTCCAGCGGAACCCTGAAGTACAAGGCCACCGGCGATCCGGCCGAAACCGCCGCCGGACGGCTGACGCTCACGATCATCCGCGACGTCCTGGCCGACATCGTCGAGCAGCGGTCCGCCGAAGACCCCCACCTCCACTACCTCGACGGACTCGACCTCTACGGCGACACCGACCACGACCAGTTCCCGCTGCCGGACGCGCTCCACCCCAGCCCCGAAGGCCACCAGCGCATTGCCGAGAACTTCGCGAAACTCGCCTTCGCGGACAACGGTCCCTTCGCCGCCACGTGCTGAGCTGGTCACTCTGGCGCCGCAGACGCCAGGCGACAGCCCGCCACTGCTACTACCAACGGCGACTCCACTCGTTGGTGGGGCACTCGGCCAAGGCCACCACCGGCTCCCCACCCGCCCACTACACTCCCGACGACGCCCCTGCCCAGGCCAGACAGCAAAACGCTGCTGGAGTACTGGGCCCCTCAGCCGACGGGCGCGGTCGGTTCACCGGAGCCGCGTCGCGTCGGGCGTTCCGTCGGCTTCCGTTGACGCGGTCGTCGAGACGGTCGACAGCCCAGATGGCCCGCAGCCCTGGAGCACTCCTCATCACAGGGCGCGGGAACTCGGGTTCCTCCACCCAGAGCGCCTTCAGGCCCTCATGCTGTTCTCCGCGGCAGCCCACGAACCGGTCTCTCCGCCGGCAGGTGCGGCCCTCCTGATCGGCATGTCGAGCGACGCGGGCCATGTTCTGCCCGCCGCTGATGGGCCGGCTCCCGGCCCGCCTCCCGGGGACGACGGACTTCAGGGCACCGGCTGCGTGCAGGCCGTCGAGCGAGGAGGTCCTGCGGCAGGCGGAAGCGGAGAGAACGCGCTGCGCGGGTGCGGGGTGTGGAGCAAGACTGTCACGTGGCGCGGAATCGTCCTTCCTCGACCTCGGTGACCAGCCCCCTGTCGACCAACCGGTTCAGGTGCTGTGCTGCGGTCCGCCGCTCCACCGGGCGGACGTGGGGGCCTTCGACATGCGGCCGGTAGACCAGCCCGCGCTCGGCGATCTCCCCGACGGTCCGCGGTTCGCCGAGGTACGTCAGGAGGATCTCGTCCCGCTTCTCCACCACCCCGACGAAGGCGTCGAGCCGCCGGCCGAACTCCGTGCTGCCCTCGACCACACCCTTCTGGTGGGCCGTGCCGTACCAGCGGGCGTCGATCTCCCGGCATCGCCGCATGGATGCCTCGAAGTCCGGGAGGCTGCTGCCGACGTCGCCGTAGAAGGGGCCGAACGAGGTCAGGTCGATGTCCGCCACGAACAGGAAGCCGTCCGGCTCGATCAGGAAACCGCTGTGGCCCGCGGTGTGGCCGGGAAGGTGCACGACCGTCACGGTGCGTCCACCGAGGTCGAACACGGTTCCGTCGGTGAAGCCCGTCGCGTCGGGGCGATCGTGGACGTGGAACCGCTCGCGCAGCATCGTCTCCGTCTGCTCCGTGACGTCCGGCGGGAAACCGTAGCCGGCGGCCATGGCCTTGCGAGATCGCAGGGCGGCGAGATCCTTCTCGTGGGTGTGGACGGGCACGTCGTATCGTCCGAGACCCGCGACGTGGTCCTCGTGCGCATGGCTCACGAGGACCAGGTCCGCGGGGGGCGCGGACTCCACGAGCGTCAGCGACGGGTCGATGACCAGCGTCTCGGCGGTGCCGCGCACGAGGAGGGAGTTGGCGTACGGGTAGGCGCCTCGCTCGGCGCCGACCAGTACGGTGACTCCGCCGTACTCCGCTTCCGTGTATCCCGGCGTGAGCAAGGTCGGCACTCCTTCGGCCGCGAGTGTCGCGGCGGTCGGCTCGGTTAGGTGACCGCCCCGATCGACTGCATCGAGCCAGGGCGGTTGCGAGGGCGACCGTCACATGGAGGGCGCCGGGGCGAGTTCCCGCTTGAGTATCTTGCCGGTCGCCGTCATGGGCAGGGTCTTTCGGAACTCGACGAGACGGGGGTACTTGTGCCCCGCCATGTTCTGTCGGCACCAGGCCACGATGTCCGCCTCCGTGACCGTGGATCCGGCTTTGCGGAGGACGAAGGCCTTGACCTCCTCACCGTGGCTGGGATGGGGGACTCCGACGACGGCGGCGAGGCTGATGTCGGGGTGCGTGTGCAGGACCTCCTCCACCTCACGCGGGTACACGTTGAAGCCGCCCCGGATGATCAGATCCTTCGAGCGGTCGACGATGTAGAGGTAGCCCTCGGCGTCGAGCCGACCGATGTCGCCGGTGCGGAACCAGCCCTGGGAGTCGATCGCCTCCGCCGTCGCTTCGGGGCGGTCGAGGTAGCCCTTCATGATGTTGTGGCCCCGGATGTGGACCTCGCCAGGCTCGTCGGAGTCGGCCTCGGTACCGTCGCGACGGGTGACCCTGATCTCCACGCCCCACACCGGCAGGCCGGTCGAGCCGGGCTTGCGCGGGCGGTCGACACGGTTGAACGTGGCGAGAGGGCTGGTCTCGGACAGGCCGTAGCCCTCCAGGACCGGGACGCCGAAGCGCTCCTCGAATCCCTTCAGCACCTCCAGTGCCAGAGCCGAGCCACCAGAGACGCAGATTCGCAGGTTCGCCGCGATGGCGGCCACGTCGAACCGCTCGATCTCCCCGAACGCCAGCAGCGCCCAGTACATCGTCGGGACCCCGGCGAAGAACGTGACGCCCTCCCGCTCCAGGAGCTCCAGGGCCGTCGCCGCTTCGAATCGTGGCATCAGCACCAGGGTGGCGCCGGTGGCGAAACCCGCGTTCATCTGGACCGTCTGACCGAACGAGTGGAACAGCGGCAGCGCCAGCAGATGCACGTCATGCGGTGCCGTCCCGAACAGGCGGTTCGCCAGCAGAGCGTTCTGGACCATGTTGCTGTGGGTCAGCTCGGCGCCCTTGGGCTTCCCCGTCGTCCCGCTGGTGTAGAGCACGACCGCCGTGTCGGTCTCGCGGGTCGGAACCGAGTCGAAGACACCCGGCAGACCGCGGGTGAGGTCCGTAAGGGTCGCCACCCCGCTCCGCGCAGTCTCACCGGAGGGGGCCGCGGTGAGCAGGACGAAGTGTTCACAGCCTGGAGTCGACTCGAACGCGGCAAGGCCCGCCGTCGCCATCGGAAGCTGCTCCGTTCCCTCGAAGCAGAGGTACGCCTTCGCGCCGGAGTCCCGCAGGTGGTACGCGATCTCCCGTTCGGTGAGCAGGACGTTCAGGGGTACGACCGTCGCCCCGGTTTTGAGGATGCCGAAGTACGTGATGGGGAAGTGGAGCACATTGGGGCAGCTGAGGGCGACCCGGTCGCCCGGGCCGATACCGCGCGCCGCGAGTGCCGCTGCGACCCGGTTCGCCTCGGTGTCGACCTGCGCGTACGTCAGCCGTGTGTCGCCGAGGACCACGGCGTCCCGCTCGGGCAGTTCGCGTGCGGTGTGTTCCAGCAGTACAGCCAGATTGAGCATGGTGGATCTCCGGTAATGGGCCGGGGGCTTCTCGGGAGCGGTCCCCGAGAAGCCCCGGGAAGGGCGGTCAGCCGCGCAGTGCGGAGGCGAAGATCTTCGGCAGCGCGGTCCAGCGGGGCGCTGCGGCGAAGTCCGCGAGGAGGCGGCCCGTCGTGGCGGCGGTGCGGTTGCTGACGAACCAGGGGGGCTTGGGGGACATGACCAGCTGCCCGTGCAGTATCGCCCGAGGTGCCGGCCTGAACGGTCCTCGTACGACTGTGCGTTCAGGCCCGTCGAGCAGCAGCGCGTTGTGCACGACGCCGATGCCGCTCTGCACGTCGTCGAGGGTGTGGCCGGGGTAGGCGCCCCAGGTGGCGGTCGCGGTGAGATAACCGACACCGGTCCAGGCGTTCAACGCGACGGTTCCGTAGCGAAGTTCGGCGATGGCCTCGTCGAGCACGGAGCCCAGGACGGCGATCGTCCCGGGGTGCGCGATCAGGTTGACGCCGAGGGTGCCGGCGAAATCCTCGTTCACGGTGCGGATGGCCGAGTCCAGGAACTGTCGTGCCGAGCCGGGAAGCTCGAGGACGGCGAGGACCGGACCGAAGTACTCGGCTTCCAAGGCAGGGCCGGGGTCGGCAGGGTCGATGTCCTTGATCAGCACCCGACCCGCGCCGATGCTCTCCGCGTCGGCGTACGTCTTTAGGGCCTTTGCTACGCGCTGGTCACTGCCCGGGTAGTAGGCGGGGCGGACCGGGGCGTCGGACAGCGCCGCACGCAGATGGGCCAGGAACCGGTCCTTCTGCTCCCAGTCACTGCTGACCACGACGACCTGACTGGCCACGCAGTTGTAGCCGCCGTTGTGCAGCTTCTGGGTGGCGATGTGCTCGGCCTGGTAGCGCAGGTCCGCCTCGGACCAGGTACCCGGGAGCACGATCGTCGGCGAGACCCCGCCCAGTTCGCTGGTGACCGGCTTGTCCAGGAGCGGCTTCCCGGCCTTCTTGCGGGCGGCGCCCTCCTCGCCCGTGCCGAAGACGATCGCGTCGTGCGTCGCGGCGCTGCCGGTCATGTGGACATGGCCGACCTTCGGGTGGTGCACGAGGTAGGTGCCGACGCCGGCGCCGCCCGTCAGGATCCGTACCGCGCCGAGGTCGATCAGCGGCGCCAGGACCCGGCTGAAGACGTCGAACAGGCCGTCGGTGACGGGGTTCAGCTTCAGGGCCACCACACGGTTGTTCGCGTACAGCTCGTACAGCACGTCGAGGACCGGGATCGAGGTGATGTTGCCCGCGCCGAGCACCACCCCGACGCCGCCGGTCTCGGCCGGGCGGCGCTGGCCCAGGCCCGCCCGGCTGCGGACGGTCTCCTTCGTGACGCCCGGCGGCATCCAGACCTCGGCGCTGAAGCCGTTCAGCAGGAGCTGGTCCCAGATGCTGTGCGGCAGGACACGGACCGAGACCCGCCCGCCGGGCGCCTGGCCGAAGGAGAACCCGTCGACGGGGCTGCGGCTCTCTTCCAGAGCTCCGACGCTCGCGGCGAGGGAGCCGAGAGAGGTGAGAACGGGATAGGGGCCGGTGATCCACTCCTCGCCGATCAGCGGGCTGTCCTCCGGCAGCCGCTTGTACGCGACGGCCGCGCGCACCCACGCCTCCGCCTGCCCGGCGGTGGCCGCGTGCACCCGCTCCAGGAGCTCGCGCCGCTCCGCCAAGCCGCAGGCGGCCCAGGCCGCCTCGCCGCGGACCAGGTCCTCGACGGCCTGGTCGATCGTCCACACCTGCTCGGTGGTCGGCTGGGACGCGGTCATCACACGGCTCCCTTGACGAGGTCGGCCGCCTTCTCCGCGGCCATGATCGTGGGCGCGTTGGTGTTTCCGCGCGGAACCGACGGGAAGACCGAGGCGTCGACGACCCGCAGGCCCGCCACGTCGTACACGCGCAGCTCGGGGTCGACCACCGCGCCGATGGCGCAGGTCGACGTCGGGTGGAACAGGGTCTGCCCGGACCGTCGCGCCCAGTCGAGGACGTCCGCCTCGGAGTCCGAGGCCGGCACGTCGAACGGCTCCGTGACCAGGTCGGCCACGGCCGACTGCCCGGCGATGTCCAGGGCGATCCGGACGCCCGCGACGATCGCGTCCCGGTCCTCGGCCGTCGTCAGGTAGTTGTGCACGATCCGGGGTGCGGCGTCCGGGCGCGGCGAGCGCAGGGTCACCGCGCCGCGGCT
>NZ_JBEXSZ010000097.1:0-30660 GCF_040613865.1 Streptomyces sp. NPDC006197
AACGGCTCGGCTAGCTTTCCAGCCGCTCCAGGGCCTCCGCCAGCCAGGCCTTCTCCTCGGTGCCCGTCGCACGGGCGACCGTGACCCGCCGCGGCCGTTCGGACGGCGGAGAGCTACGGTCACCAGCCGCACCCGCGAGGACAACCGGGCCGAGATCGAGGTGGGCAACACCGGGCCCGAAGCACAGCCCTACGAAGTGCCCACCCTGTTCGAACCGTTGCGCCACCTCGGCACCGAGCCCCTCGTCACCGCTCCGGTGGGAGCGGCGGCCCGCTGACGAATCACCTTGGCTGCGCCTTCGTCGCCCTATCATCTGTCGGGACCGGCAGAGGGCACCGGGGAGCGAAGGGACGGGCATGTCATCGCTGGACGGAGCACGTGCTTGGCTGCTGCTGTGCCCTGGGCTCAGCCGGGGCACGGACGGTGCTGCCGGCGGTGGGCCGGGACCGGTCACGTCGTCGCTCATGGCCTCCTTCGCCGCGGAGCTCGGACACCAGGCCGTGGTGGTCCACAGCAGTCGGCTGGTACTCGGCGTGGAAGGCGGGCGGCTCACTCTTGCCGACACCGGCGGGCGACCCGTTCCCGCGCCCGCTGTGGCGTACGCCCGGTTGTCGACGCCTCAGTTGTCAGCCGACAGAGAAATCACCTTGCTGCGGCACCTGGCCACGATGGGCACGCAGTTGATCAACCCCGCCGAGGCGGTCCTGGCGGCGGTGAACAAGTTCTGGCACCTGCAACAGCTCGCTGCCGCGGGAGTCCCCGTCCCCGACACCCGCACCCACACCGACGCGCCTCTGGAGCACGTACTCGATGGCGGTGTGCCGCAGCCGTACGTGGTGAAAGCCGTGCGCGGTCACCGTGGCCGCCGGGTCTTCCTGGCCGCCGACGACAAGTGGCTGCGAGCTGTGGTGGGCAGTCTGGACGACCGGCATCCCTATCTCCTCCAGCGGTACGTCGCCCACTCCCACGGCCGGGACCTGCGCGTCATCGTGGTCGACGGTCGGGCGGTGGCCGCCGCCGTGCGCACAGCCGGTGACGACCGTCTCGTCTCCAACCTGGCGCAGGGCGGGACCCACACCGTCTGCACCGGCCGGTATCCGGACGCGGAGGCGCTGGCCGTCGAAGCGGCGGGCGTGATCGGCCTCGGCGTCGCCGGTGTCGATCTCCTCTTCGAAGCGGACGGTTCCTTCACTGTGTGCGAAGTGAACTGCAACCCCACCTGGCGGCCCGACATGCCCGGCATCGCCGAAGCCATCGCCCTCGCTTGCCGCAGCCGTCTCAAAGCATCTGGCTGAACGCCGCCGAATCCGGCGCATCCCGAACAGGTTCGCCGCAGCGGGGTTCAGTGATGCGACGACTTGCGGCACCTGCCCCGCGACGGCGAGCGGGGTCCGGCCGTCGTCGAACGGAGGAGAGATCCAGGCGGCGCCTCCGCAAACTCCGGTGTTCGACGACCCGGATCACGAACGTCGTCCAAGCTGTTCTCACCCTCCAACTGGCCGGCTCGGACTGAGGCAGTCACCGAACTCGTATGATCTCGCGGTGAGGATCTGGACGGAGCACCCTGCCAAGGCGGACGTCGAAGCTGTCGTTCGTTGCTACTTCAGTCTGCTCCGAGCCGGAAGGATCCCTGAGGCCGAACAGCTCATCGATCACAGCCCGGTCCGTCATGTGCTCAAGTCGCTGTGGACCGGGTCCGTCGAAGCAAGCGCCGATGGGGACGAGGTGAGCAGAAGCCCTGCTGCCGACGAGCGGGAGCAAGATCTGGCCTGGCTCCGTGAACTCGATCTCGCGGATTTCCACTGGGGCGACACCGGCAGCCATTTCTACGTTGAGATCACCTACCGCGCGCAGATAATCGAGGTGGCATTGAGCTTCTGGGTCAAGCCCGCCGACGCCGGCTGGGTCATCGCGGGACCGGGCACCCTCTGGTAGGACACACGAAAGAGCAGCACGCTCCAGGTGTCGGCGCAATCATCCCGCTGGCGGACCATCACATGCTGTCGATCAAGGACCTGGCCGGTCCGAGCACCCCGCCCTCGCCCCACGCAGCCCCGTGACCTGCAACCTCAGGTTGGAAAAAGCTCGATGTCGGCCAGGACCAGGGCGTCGCCGGGGTCGGACTTCCTGTGGGAGACGCTGTGCCGGCCGCGGTAGCGGGCGGCGGTCATCGGGTTGATCGCGAACACCTTGCGCTGGCCGGTCCGCAGGACCGCGACGAGCAGGCCGCGGGAGGTCTCGATCGCGACCGGGATCGGGTTCTCGGCGGTGTCGCCGTACTCGGCGAGCAGTTCCAGCAGGATCTTGTAGCCGGCCGCGTCGCCGGTGATGTGCCGCTTGGCCAGTAGCTGGCCGGTGTCGTCGACCAGGGCGACGTCGTGGGTTCGTTCCGCCCAGTCGATTCCGCAGTAGATCAAGGTTCCCTCCCCGGAGTTCGGTGTTTGCGCTGGCCACGAGCGCATGCGGGCCACGCAGCGACCTAATCCCAGGCCTCGACCGCGTCGCGGTCGGGCAGACGCTGAAGGGCGCCGATCTTGGCCGAGGTCTCAAGGACCCAGTCTCTCGAAGGCCATTCCCTCCAGCGTCCGCCCGGCCGGCATCGCCCTGAGCACCAGTCCGCGCACCGCTCTACGTTGAGGCCTCCGTGGGGCCCGGCTGCACCTGGAGGTCACGGTCTGGTACTCGAGCGCTCCGAGAAGCCCCTGCTCCTGCGGATCGCTCATAACTACGGATGAGGGCGTCGGGTCAGCGGGCGCGGCGAGTGCGCAGTCGGCGGGTGGGACCGGCACGGACGGCGCCGACGCCCGCTACCGGCCCCTGCCCAACCCGTTGACCGGCGGGTGAGCGGTCACGGCAAGGCCCCCGGGGTGGGTTCCCGAGGGCCTTGGCGGTGGGGTGGGGTCAGCCCGGCAGCGGGCGGTCCCGCTGGACGACGGCGTCGGTGTGCGCCGAGCCGTCGGCGACGCTGATCACCCGGTAGCCGCCCTTGTGGAAGACCCAGTACCAGTTCTGGGCGTTGCCCGGCTGCCGGCCAGGCACGGTCTGGACGGCGTCGACATGCTCCACCCCGGCGAGGGACGGCCACATGCCGAGCCCGCTGTCGTCCGTCTCGCGGCGGTCCCGGTAACCCCCGGCCTGCAGGGAGATGATCCGGTACCGCTGGCCCGCGGGCGTGGTGTGGAACATCCAGTAGTAGTACCGGCCGTCGCCTCCGGGCTGCTTGTCGGGGATCGGCAGCACCGCGTCGACATGGATGACGGGGTCGGGCGCGGCGTCGAACGAGCTCCACTGGCTCAGCGGCCGCGCCCGGTTGCCGTCCGCCCTGACCCGGACGGGCTCCTGTCCGTCGACGAGGACGTACCGGTAGCGCTGCCTGCCGTCGTCGCCCGTGAAGAACAGCCAGTGGCCGGACTCCCCGCCGACCTCCTGCCGGCCCGGGACGGGCCAGGCGGCGTCGACCCGCTTGATGTCGTGCAGGTCGTCCCAGAAGGACAGCGGCCGCCCGCCCGAGCCTTCGAGCGCGAGGGTGGCGTCGCCACCGCCGACCGAGGAGCTGAGCGGGACGGCCCTGCCGCCCTGGAAGGCGAGGTAGCGGCCCGGGTGCCCGGGCTGGGGGACCACCGCGTCGACCGGCCGCGCCTGGGGATCCGGCACGGGCGTGACCGACCCGCCGCTCTCCAGGCGCCCCTGGGCGAGACCGCGCAGGGTGCTCAGGGAGGGGTTGAAGGCGTACACCGCGCCCTCGGTCCTCACGAACGGACGGAACCCGAGCGTCGTGGTCTGCCGCTCGCCCGCCGCGTTACGGCTCTCGAAGCTGACCTGGCCGTCGTTCACATCGGTCAGCTGCCCGCTCACCATGGGATCGGGGCCCGGCCGGTGCGGGCGGTCGTGCGGGAAGTCGGGGTCGTTGACCCAGTCGGCCTGGATGAACTCGAACTGCCGCACCAGGTCGGCCTGGTAGCAGACGAAGACGAGCCCCCGGGGGTCGTCGGCGCCGCCTCCCTCGCCCTGGGTGGGGTTGAAGGGCCGCCCGTAGGGGATGCCCCGGCGGATGATGCGCCGCTCGTCCATGAACTTCTCGTCGACGAGCTCGCCCCCGTCGACCAGTCCGTCGCGCGGGTTGGTCTTGCGCAGGTGGGAGAAGAGCGGGGTGACCAGACCGTCGGGGTCGTCCTTGAAGGTGATGTCGTTGTCCGGCTCGGGCTCCGGCTTCCCGGCCGGCTTCATCGGGCAGTTGGCGACCGACGCGCCGGACGGCCAGCGGCCCACCAGACGGGCGGCGAGCCACTCCTGGGTGGTCTGGTCGTCGACCGCCTTGGCGGCCTTGAGCCGCTTGAGCTCGATGCCGACCTGCGCCCACCAGCCGGGCACGTCCTGGTGGAGGCGGCGCAGGACCTGGAAGGAGCCGTTGCGCATCCAGGGCGGGACACCGGCGGGCCGCTTGCCGTCGCCGGTGGCGTCGACGACGAACTTGTCGGCCGAGATCAACCGGGTGCCGGGGTGGCCCAGCACATAGCCGGGGCGGGCCGGGTCCTCCTCCTCGAAGCCGCGCACGCCCGGCTCGCTGACGCCGTCCTTGAAGCCGAAGTGCTCCTTGCCCGCGGAGTTGCCGGGCAGGGTGGTCCCGTCCTGCTGGAAGACCACGACGGCCCCGGCGCGGGAAGCCGCCTCACGCTGCCGGGCCAGCTCGTTCCTGAGGTCGTCCTCGGTGTCGCAGGCGATCGTCAGGACGGCGTGCACGACGCGGGAGTGGTCGTAGCCGAACAACCAGCCCTTCGGGTCGCTGTCGTCGGTGTCGCCCAGGGCCAGCGCCCGGTCGGACGCGCCCTGGACGAACGCCTCGACCGTGCTCCCGCCGGGCACGGAGTCGAAGATCTTCTCCTTGCCGGTGAAGAACTGGAGTCCGGGATGGGTGAGCGCGAGTCCCAGCCAGGTGGCCTTGAGGTGCTGGGGGTCGTCGCCCATCGAGTTGCGCCGGGCCTCGCTGAACCGGGCGTTGAATTCGGCGACCTGCCGGGTGGTGGCGATCTGCGGGACGAGGACCTCCAGCCAGGAGCGGGCGGCGGTGACGTCGCCGAACTGGAGGAGGAGCAAGGACATGTTGTCCTTCTTGAAACCGGCCAGGATGTCGCCCTGGATCTCGGTGCTGTCGCGCAGCGTGAGCTGAGCGGGCATGAGTCTCCCTGAGGGTGTCGGGGACGGACGGGGAGAGGCGCGGTCAGGCGCCCGGGCGCAGCTGCACCCACTGGGCGGTGCTGGGCACGCCCTGGTCGTCGAGCAGGAACAGCAGGTAGTACCCGGGGGGCGCTTCCTCGGCCGAGGCGGGGGTGCGCAGCACCAGCTTGTTGCCGGCGCGGCTGGCGATGCGCAGTTCGAGCCGGCGCTGGCTGGTGTCCACCGAGTGGGTGGAGGTGATGGGGGCCATCAGGACGGCCCGGCTGACCCGGTCCGGAGTGCTGGTGCTGACCCGCAGGTTGGCGGCGTACCCCTGCGGGGACGTGGGGACGCCGGACAGCGCCGGCCGGTCGCCCTGGTGCAGGTAGGCCGGCTCGTAGATCTCGATCGTGCCGTTCATGTCGGACTTCACGTCCGGGTCGTTGGCGATCTGCTGGAGCTCGTCGCCGGTGACCATGATGCGGCCGTCGGGCAGCAGCACCGCGTTGGAGTGGTAGGCGCGCGGCAGCCGCTGGACGGGGCCGAGGCGCCACTGGCCGCTGTCGTCGCGCAGCTCGATCTGCCGGTACTTCTCGTCGGCGTTGGGGTTGTACGGGCCGTTGCCGTAGTCGCGGATGTCGTAGCCGCCGTTGACGGTGAACAGCGTGCCGTCGGGCAGGATCAGCGTGTCGTCCTGGGTGCGGCCGAAGGCGCGCGGGGTGTCCTTGGTCCAGCGGCCGCCGGAGAACTTGTAGGTGTTGGGGTCGTTGCGGTTGCCGCCCAGGATCAGGACGGAGTCCGGGCCGTTGACGCCGTTGGGCAGGGCGACCGCGGAGCCGTAGTTGCGCATGCCGCCGTCGGGGCGGTTGGCCAGCTTGCGGCTGGTCTGCTGCTCCGGGTCGAAGACGTACTGCTCGTCGTAGTTGCGCCCGAAGCCGTAGATCAGGCCGTCGCGCAGCGAGAACAGATGCGGGTAGTCGACCGTGAACTCGGCCTTGACGGGCCACTTGTCGAGCGACTGGCCCCGGGGCCCGGCCGACGGGTCCAGGGAGACGGCCGTGCCCTTGGCCGGGAAGCGCTCGATCGACTTGGACAGCACGCCCCAACCGACGTCGCCGTGGCCGGAGGTGATGAACTGCCGGCCGTCGGCGCCGGTGACCACGGTCGGGTACCAGCGGCCCTCCGTCATGTCCTTCTGCTGGAGCCAGGTCTCCTTCCACGGGTCGAAGACCAGCGCGAGGTGGGCGCCGGAGCCGTGGTTGCCGCCGAGGTTGCCGCCGAAGACTCCCACCATGCCGTTGGGCAGGTAGGAGTGCCCGGCGCAGAAGATCGGCGCCGGCCGTTCGTCGCCGGTGCCGTCGTCCATCTCGACCGTGGGCGGCGGTACGGCCTTGAAGGCGGAGGCCTTCGTGCCCTCCTCCGGGTCCCAGACGTAGGCGCGCCCGGCGTTGGCGCCGCCGATGACATCGGTGGGCGCGGTCTCCTTGTTCGGGCTGTCCTCGACGGGCTCGAAGGAGAACAGCAGGACCTTGCCCGTGGGCAGCAGCGCGACGTGGTCACCGAAGTCGGGGCTGGGGAAGTACTCGGTGAACTTGCCCCAACTCTTCGCATCGAAAGCCGAGTTGATCTCTTTCTGGGACTCGGTCAGCCGCTTGAGGCTGCGGGTCCGCATGGGCTGCGAGTAGCCGTGGTCCATGGACCGCATGCCGATGCGGTCGCGGGCCAGCTGTTCGGCAGCGTCCTGGCCGAGGGCCTCCACCTCGGCGGGGCGCACCTCCGCGCGGACCTGTTCGTCGGTGATGCGGATGCCGCCCGACCGGACGGGGGACTCGTGCGCCGGGGAGGGCTTCGAGCGGGCGAACGGGACGGAGGCGCCGGCGGGTGCGGTGGCGGACAGTGCGATCGCGGCACAGCCGACCGCGAGCGCCCATCTCCCTCTGCGGGACATCAGGCTCCTTAAGAGCGCATGGCAGCCACCCGGACAGAGCCGGGTGGCCACGCAGGGTGACTGAACGGGGTGAGTAGATCACACACCGTAGCGATTTGGGAGCTGGCGTCCGAGCGGAACGATTCAGCATGGCCCGTTGGTGTCCCACTCTGCGTGTCCGCAGGGGCGTGGAACGGCGCGCTGCTAGCAATGGGCCGACTCCCCTTCCCCTGCTCCAAGGAGGACCACTGCCATGCGCACGACTCGGGCCGTTCTCGCGGCCGTCGCGAGTGCCGTGACCCTGCTCGGCCTCTGCGCCGCCCCGGCCGCGGCGGACCCGCCCCAGCCGCCGCGCCACATCACCGGCAAGGTGATCCGCGGCGGCGCCGACGGCCGCCCCCACGAGCTGTTCTGTCCCGCACCCTTCCAGGCCTACAGCGGCGGCTTCACCATCAAGGCCCGCAAGGGCGCCCGCTTCATCGAGGAACCCGCCGACCTCCTGGAGAGCCGCCCCAACGACACCGCGACCGGCTGGATCGTCGCCGTACGCAAGGGCCAGTTCCTGCCGTCACCGCACGACCACCGCGCGCACCCGCGGATCGAGCCGGCCGACTTGGTCGTCCACGTCGTGTGCACACAGGACATGCCGACGCACGGCATGTGACCGTCCCCGCCGCGGGACCGCCGGCGCCTCGTCCCGCGCCGACGGTCCCACGGTGCTGAACTACCCTGACCGGTGTGCTGCGGATATGACTGCTGTTCTCTACGTGACCCCGCTGCGGTCCGGCGGCTCCGTGCCCGCAGTCGTGGAGGCCGACGACCTGGGCACGTACGTCATGAAGTTGTCTACTGAGGCGCTTTGACCTGCGGTGATGGGGGCAACCCGTCTCTGATCTGCGCAGATGAGCCTTTCGGCGTCTTTCAGAGCTGTCTTGCTTTGTGCGGCCGATTCTCCCCGGCGAGACACTGCGGCCGGGAAATTGGCAATGCCGTGGCCGACCCAGCAGGGAATCGCAGATGTTAGGGAGGGCTACCGAGCCGATCGGCGAGCATCTACATGAACATGGCACCTGCGGCCCTTGGCCGCCTTGCAGGGCGACCGCCATACGGGAACAGTTCGCCCCGAAGGACGACAGCCGCTCAGCCCCGCCCTTTATGACCATGACGAATTGCGAGCCGTGATCCTTACACCCCCGCTCGCGCGGGGACCACCGGATGACCTCCCGGTCGAGCATCCGGGACGAGAGTCTCCGGCTCGACGGCGTGACGTACGTACCGCTCTCCGAGACGGAAACGGTCGATCTCGTCATGGGTCGCCGGACCGACCGCGGCACGGCCGCCGCGTGACAGGTCGCCGCCATTATCGAGAGGTGTGTACGGGGCTGAAGGGGGCCGCCCACCCTCTTACTATGACTGCTGTATCACGCAGAACGGGGTGGGATGTGACGGTACGGGATCAGGCATAAGAGCGGTCTCGGCGGCCCGGGGGCGCGCGGCCCAGGTCGTCGCCGCCATTCGGCAGGCGGCCGAGGGGCTGCTCGAAGAAGTTGGGTACGAAGGGCTGGTCCTCACGGAAGTGGCGACCCACGCGAAAGTGAACAAGACGACCGTCTATCGTCGCTGGCCGACCAAGGTGGACCTGGTCACCGACCTATTCCTGGCCCGCACGGCAGAGCAGGACATCGGCCGGGACACCGGAAGTCTCGTCGGTGACCTGGTGGCCATGCTCGTGGACATCGTGGACAACGTGAACAGCCCGGCCGCGCGGGCCTCGTCAGTGCGGTGATCGGGGGAAAACTGGACGACGAGGCCCGCGCGGCACGAGAGGCATTCTGGGCCGAGCGGTTCCGGCATGGCGCTGCCCTCGTCGATCGTGCCGTCGCTCGCGGTGAACTGCCGCCGACCACCGACGCCCGCCTCCTTCTGGAGGACGCCTGCAGTCCCGCGTACTTCCGGCTCCTGATCACCGGCGAGACGCTCACCGGCGTGGACATCGAGTCGTTCGCCAGCCGCGCGGCGCAACAAGCCCAAGGGCAATCGGGTGCCGGAGCTCAGTAAGGGTCTTCAGCGTCGCCTCTCGAGGGTGAGGACGGCCTTGGTGATTGACGTGAGCCGGTTGGGGCTGATCCGTGCTTTGCGGAAGATCCGCCAGGCCTTGAGCCGGGCGAAGGCTCGCTCGACGGGGAAGCGGAGTCGTGCGTGTGCTCGATTGACGGCTGCCTGTCTGGTGGTGAGGGGTCTTCCGAGGTGGCGCTTGAACGGCACCTGAAACGTGCCGCCGGCCCCGGCGTAGGCCTTGTCGGCAAGCACGGGGATCTGCAGCTACTCACAGACCGTGACGATTCGGTGGGTGCGGGCGGCGGTGATGTCGACCGTGCGGCCCGGCAGGGCCGGCGAGTACCAGATCAGCTGGCCCGCGGGATCGGTGAGGCCTGGATGTTCACGCCGTGCCGTCGGGCCTTGCCGGAGTAGCTCTGTGCGTGGTCACCTACGCGGTCGCACTCGGCGATGGTGCCGTCCACCAGGACGTATTCGGGACGTGCTCGGCGAAGCGCCTGGGTCAGGGATGGCGCCCTTGAGGCGAGAAGGACGATCAGCATCGTGACCCACTCCACAAGCGCGTGTGGCAGGTCGAGTGCGGCAGGACAGACAACCAACAAGGCCTCCGGTCGCAGCGGTTGAGACGTCAGATATCTCGAACCGCTGCCCGAAGGCCTCGCCTGCTATCCGCAGACAGCCGTCACCCGATCGGTGACCACTCGGAAGATCCTCAGTAGTGGTAGGAGGGACCGTCGTCCGGCGTCATGATGTCGGCGCGCAGTAGGCGATCGCGCGGATGGTTCCATCGGAGCCGGAGGGGTTGAACGCGCTGACCTGCCAACTGTCGGCCGCGGCGTTCGTCGCCACTCGACGACTGCTGTCCACGACCAGACCAGTAGTACCTTGCCAGCCGCCAGAGACCGGCCGCTCACCTGCCGGGCAGACAGCGGTGCTCGTCGCGCTTCCTCCTGCAGGTACGCCGACACTGGGACCCAGCACCGCCGTGGTCTGGATGCCTGTGGGTGGCGCCGTCGGCGGAGTCGTCGGCGGAGTCGTCGACGGAGTCGTCGAGGTTTGCGTTGAGTTCTGGGCACAGCTGATGGTCTGACTGCCCGTGAAGGTATTGCCTTGGCCGACCTGTCCGGCCGGATAACAGACCTGGAGCAGTGAGGTGGTACCAAGAAGCGAGAGCAGTCCTCCGTTGTCCTGGGCCTGGACGCTGCCGGAGCCCATAACGATTGCCATGACTGCGGTAGCGCTCACGGCGCTGATCCGCCTGGTGAGGTTCACGCGGCGACCTTTCGTCGATCGTGGGAGAAACTCGGTGCGGCAGGATCAGAATGCAGCGCGAAAGTGCTCTCCCGCTGTGGAGAGCACGGGAAGCCCCTTATTTTCCCCCGTTCGTCCGAACGCATCCGCCATTCATGCCGGCGTCGCCCCAAGGACGGCCTCAGCACCGCAGTTACGGAACCCTTACCGCACATGTGGAGGCCGGCCGGGTCGTCGATGTTCTGCCTGACCGGGCTGCGGAGAGCTTCGTCATCTGGCCGCGTGGACACCCCGGCCCTGAGATCATTTGCTGATGGCCGTGTCGCTGCTGGTGTGCCGGCCCAATTGCCTGTGCCGAGTGCGACCGGGTCGGCGACTCATGCGCGGACTACTCCCACAAGCACCGTCGGCATGAAGTGAATGTGCAGGTGGTCACCGATCCGGACGGCCGGTTGCTGTGGCTCTCACTCGCGCTGCCGAGCCTTGCCCACGACCTGGCCGCTGTCCGCACCACCAGATCATCCGGATCTGCGAGCGCCAGGGCATCCCCATCCCGACTGTTCTTGCTTACCAGGGCGCAGGACCGTGGCCGACGTCCGACATCAAAGGCAAGCCATCCAGGAGCTCACTCCCACCGAAAAGACCCTCAACCGGGCACTGACCGCAGAACAAGCGCTCGTTGAACGCGGTGTCGTGAGCCTGAAGTCCTTGCGGATCTTCCGTAGGCCCCGGTGCAGCTCCAACCGCATAACGTCAATCGCCAAGGCCGTCCTCACCCTGGAGCGGCAATGCTGAAGAAGCTCAGTGAGCTTTTCAACCTCACGCTGCCGCGTGGTGAAGGACGAGTACGGCCTGGACGACCGCTGTGATGCGGTTGGTGCTGCAGTGGAGCTTTCGTGGGAGTCGCCAGCCCTTCAGGGTGGCCATGGCCTGCTTGCCGAGGCAGCGGATCTTGGCGTGCGTCTGTTGTGCCGCCGCGGCCATCGCTTGAGGCGACGGCCGCGGAAGGGTACCCGGGCCGGGCGGTCGGCGCCCTGGTACGCCTTGCCCGTCCAGCACTTGAGGCCTGTGGCGGCGAGAACCTCGGCGGGGTCCCGTGGGCGCGGGCGGCGGTCAGATCGTGCGTGGAACCAGGCAGTGCGGGCGAGTCCCACGGCAGATGGCCGAGTGGATCGGTGAGGACTTGGATGTTCATGCCCTGGCGCTTGTGTTTGCCCGAGTAGTACGGGGTGTCGGCGGCAATCCGGTCGATCGGCAGCAGGATGCCGTCCAGGGTCACGAATGCCTTGGCCTGTGCGATGCGCATCGCCTCGGCCAGGGCGGGCGCGAGGGTGGCCAGTACGTCGACGGCCTCGCGTATGTAGCGGTACGCGGTGGCGATGCCGAACCCGACAACGAGCTGGGCGTAGGTGTCACCGCATCGCAGGTGGACCAGGGCAAGCAGGGCCGGTCGTGGGACGGGGGGGTGCCGCCAATGCGTTCCGATCTGCTACCGCCTGGCCTCCAGTCGCCCGGTCAGGAACCGCAAGGTGCGGTTGAAGAGGTCGATCGAGGACGGGTAGACAAGCGCACGAAGCTCCCGGCAGACACGGGTGGTCTTGGTCGAGAACCCGTCTACCGGGCACTTCGTCGTTGCGCAGGCGTGTCCAGCTCGCGGTCAGCACCGCCAGCTTGGAAAAGGCTCATTGCCCGATCAAGTTCAGTAGCTGATCTCCGCTCAAGACCCCGTCCTTGCGCCCGAGTGGGGGCAGTCGAACGTGAGACGGCCATAGAAGCGCTGGCAGACGCTGAACGCGGGACCGTGCGGCCGCCGGCCGAACGAGCGTGCCCCGCTGGGCCGGCGCCAGGGTTCGGTGTGGTTCCAACTACGACCCCATGTTGATCAGTGTGCTGCGACTTTGCCATCGAGTGCTTGGGAGAAACCTGGTGGGCGGGGAGACCGGCGGCTCTGACCCGCGGATACGTGTTCCTCTGAGCTGTGTCGGAAAGTCCGGGACTTTCGGGACGGTGGTTCCTTCGGCAGTCGGCGCCGGCTTGCGGCGTAGGAGAGCATGGCAGGACGCCGGGTGAGGAGGCGTGATGCACAGCGGTATCGGCTGGTTCGCCTTCGCAGAACGGAAGGCAGGTCGGCCCCCGAGCCATTGACCCGGGCAGAATGCTGCTGCTCGATTTTTCGCCTGTTCGCCGTCGACGATGAGTCGAACGGTCGACGTGGCCCGGACAACGGCGAGGCGTTTGCGATAGGTTGGTGGTTCACATATGCAAGGGGAGTGACGGTGTCCGGTCTTGCTCCGGACGTCAAGTTCATCGCGGAAGGAATGATCCGCGGGTCCATGGGGCTTCTCGACACGATGCGGGGAGCGCGTGACACGGCTATCGCCCTGGGGCACGAACTGGCGCGGCAGCACGGGATGGCAGGGGACGACGACGCCGGGCGAGCCTTTGCCAAGGTGTACGTCTCGGCAGCCTCTGCGACGCTCGACAAGATGGGTTTCAGCTCGTACGTCCTGGGCGAGACGAGCAAGGGGCTGATGCGTAATGCTCGTGAGTTCATGGCCGAGGAGAGTCGCCAGGTCTCAGCCTTCCTCGGGCGACAGGCCGACCTCACAGTGGGAATGGGCGACCCTGGGGCCGACTGCACCGAGAACTACCTCGGGCTGGGTCAGGAGCTCCCCGAAGTGGTGGGGGAGACGGCCTGGTACGAGCAGTACGTTCCCAGCGGCGGTAGTGACCGCTTCCGCGGTTCGCCGGAGAAGATCCGGGACGTCGCCGGTTCCTGGCGTCATGCCGGAGTGCTCATGCAGCGCTTCCTGGAGGACGCACAGGCCTGCTCCCTCACCGCGAGCAAGGCGCACTCCGGCGAGGCCGCCGATGCCTTCCAGACGTACGTCAAGCACAGTGTCGGCCTCACCTGTCCGCCGGCGAAGGCGGAGGAAGGCGAGCCGCTGGTGACGAACCTCGTCGCCGCCTGTACACAGATCGCCAAGGCATGCGACCGGTACGCCGAGCACGTGGAGGCCGCCAAGGAGAAGATCGCTCAGCACAAGCTGGACCTCTTCGCGGTCGACATGCCCTGGGACCAGCCGATGTTCGGGGGCAACGGTTACGACGGCGGCCTGCTCGACGCCGTACTCGGAGACACCTGGATCCGGGACCTCGGCTCAGTGGGACACGCACTGGACTCCTCCGCCGCACGGATCACTCTTCCCGCCGCCGATCCGCCGTCGGCGCCCGTCATCCCCGGATTCCCGTTCCTGCCGCCCCTCGTACCCGCACCGGCTCCCATGCCGATTGTGCTCGCGTCGTACACGGGGCAGGTGCCGGCGCTCGCCCCGATGGGCAACAAGGTCGACCCCGCAATCCCCTCAGCCGACCCGATTCCGCCCGTGCCAGGCACGACGCGCCTGCTCACAGCGACGGAGCAGCAGCAGTTCCGTGCGTGGATGAACAGTCTCTAGACGGGTGGCTTCGCGGGAGGCGGAGGCCCGATGGATCCGGACAACGCCTACCAGCTCCGTGTGTCCGGCTATCCCGAGCGGGAAGTGCCGTTGCTCGGCAGCAGGCGCGGACTGATGGTGGACGGCATCCGACCTCTCGACGGATACCTCGTCGAGGCGAAGCACGTACGGGACCCGGACTGCACAAACAAGAGTTTCCGCACACTCGACCGGGTCGAGGAAGCATTGACGAAGCCCGTCAAGGTGAACAAGCAGGGGAAGATCGCTTTCGACCCCGTCATCGACTCCATGTACGCGGGTGACGAGAGGGAACTCGTCCGCTACAAGCAGGCCATGGCCAACCCCGCCAACAGCGAGATCAGAGGCCTGGAGATCGTGACGAACGGCCAGGACAACGCCGCCTACTGGCAGTCCATGATGGCGATGACGGGCACGCCCGGCTCCACGCGGTACGTCCCCTGACAACAAGGAAGACCATGGTCACGGAACGAAACATCCGGACGAACTTCGCCTTCTATCCCCCTGAGGGGGAGGACGGAGCCTGGCACGCCACACTGCAGACCCTGGAGCGGGCGCTGCGCGAGGCGTTTCCCGATCCCACCATCGGGCACCGGCGGTCCGGCATCCACGAGATGACCGTGCTGGACTTCGAGATCGAGTTGGCGTCGGACGTGTGGGTGGACGGTACCGCGGCCATCACCGAGCCCGACTACGCCTACATCACCCTCACCGACGTGACCGCGGACGAAGCCGGTGCCTTCGCCGTCTGGCTGCGTGACTCCTTCGTCCCGGCGCCGAACCTCGTACGCTTCGCCAGCAGCCTCGCCATGGCGAACGGCGAGGACACACCCTCGCTATTGCCGGCTGCCGGGAGTCGGGAAGACGTCAGTGGCCTGCTGCGCCGACACCTCGACGCATTCGACTACTGACCGGCGACCTGTCTTTCTAGGCGGCTTGGCCGCGCGGGGCGGTGAGCAGCTCGTCGGGCTCCCGGGGCCGGGGTGCCGACGACTTTGCTCGTCGTAGGCGCCGACGGCACCAGCGGCCGTGGCACACCGCCCCGTCTTGCCAGGCCGATCACGACGGCTTCCTCCCTACGAAGGCACGCTGGCGAGCCAGACGGCCACGCCACCGTGATGCGAGCAGGTACCCCGCCGGTGCGCGGAATAGCTGTAGCTGCCGTCGTTGCATTGGGCGGTGGCTCCTGCGGGCGCCTGTTGCGAGCTGTCTGAGGACGAGGAGGAGCTGGAGCCACTTCCCGACGAGGAGGAGCTGGAATCACTCCCCGACGAAGAAGAGTCGGTAGACGAGTTGGAACTGCTGCTGGACGAGTCGTCGCCGTATTCGTCGCCGGTGCCGGCAACGGTGGAGGAGCCGTCGTTGCTGTAGCCGTCCCCCGCACCCGGGACGGTGGAGGAGTCATCAACGCCGGATTCGTCGCTGCTGTCGGCCCCTGTGGGATCGTCGCAGGTCTCACCCTCGCTGGACTTGACCGTGTCGAATGTGAGCGTGTCATCGGTGCTCATCGTCTGGCCGGCCGCGGGCTGCTGAGAGCAGACCGTCCAGTTGCGGTCCAGGAACTGCTGGCGGCCCAGACCGGTGGCGTCCGTCGAGTCGAGGTCGTAGATGCCGTCGGCCTGCGCCGCGTCCTGCGCCGCCTGGAGCTCCATGCCGACGAAGTCCCCGACCGTGACGGTCGCCGCTTTGTCCTCGTGGGCGGACGACGAGGCCGATGAAGACGAGGAGGCGGACGGCGAGTCGTTGTCATCGTTGAACAGGGCACTGCATCCGCCGACCACGAGAAGTGCCGCCAGCATGAGGCCACAGCCGACGCGGAAGTTCTTCCTGTCCTCCGCCGTCGGCTGAGGTCTCTGGTTTCGGGCCACGTCCGGGTCCCCCTTGGCGCTACGGGATGCACGCTCCCCTGCGTGCACGGTCCTGCTCTCGGTCGCGAACCGACGCCCGCCGGCGGTGGGGCAGGTGTTGTCAGGGCGACGACTTTAGCCTCGTACCGCCAGGTAGATGACCGTTCAATGAAAATCGGCCATCCGAGATGACTCGCGACAGGCCGAGGTGCATAGCAGCGGCTCGATCGACCTCTTCACCGTCACCACGGAGACGGGACGCCCTCCAGGAGTGCCGCGAGGCGAAGGGCCATAGGGCGGTCCTGGGACGCGCTGGTCATGGTGATCCGCAGGACGGCCAGGAAGTCGGGCCACTGCGAGGCGACCGTGAGTGGTAGTCGACGACTGGCGATCAGCTCACGGACCCGAGGGCCAAGCAGGGGGTACTCAGGCCCCTTGCCGTTGGCGGAGCCGAAGGGCTAGGTCCCGGTGGCGGCGTGCTAGAGGGTGGCGGCGAGAGTGTGGACCTCGGCGGCTGGGGTCACCTTGACCGGGCGGTGGCCGGCTTCGACGGCCGAGGCCAGTTCGGGGGCCAAAAGTGGGGAGGCCGCCGCAGAAGGTCCAGGACGGGGCAAGGCGAGGGACGCGGCCCACGCTCCTGGCCGTCAGGTGGTTTGGTCGTCAGCCCAGAGGCCGTGCGGACGGGCGTGTTGTCTCAGAGGCGTGTCAGCGAGACGAGCACGCGCAGGGTTCCTCGTCCTGCCCCGGCAGCAGCCGCAGGGCGAGGACCGATCCGTCGGCGTGGACGGAGACGGGGCCGCCCCAGTCCTTGTCGAAGGTGAGGCGGGGGCGGACGTGGCGGCTCGCGTGGACGAGGGCGCGGTACTCCTCGACGTCGCCCTTGGCGAGGAGTCGGAAGATCTCCTCGTCCACGCCGGAGAACGCCTCGACGCGGGGGCCGTTGAGGCGGAAGACGTGGTCGGTGCCGACGTACTCGGTGCCGAAGAGGGTGTGGGCGGCGTCCTGGATGCTCATGCTGGCCGCGTGTTCGAGGCCGGTGAAGCGTTTGCGGCCCTGCCGGTCGGTCAGGTGGCGGGCGGTGGCGTGGCCGGAGCCGGTGAAGGCCATGAGGCCCGCCGCCGTGGTGTGGGCCAGGGACTCTTGGAACCAGGCGTAGTCCTTTGGCTGCACGTGGCAACCCCTTACGGGCTCCGGCGCCACCAGGCCCTTGGCCGGCGGGTGGATGTCCGGCATCACGTTCGCCTGGAACGGCGGGGCGTTCAGGTTCGCCTCCCGGCCCTCCGCCGGGGACAGCTGACCTTCGCTGCCGGGTGCCTGGAGGGCGTGGACGGTCATCGTGCCGCCGTCCGTCGGGAGCTGCGTGCTGAACAGCAGGCAGGGGGTCTCGTTCCAGGTGCCGATGTGGACCGCTTCGGCATGGGCCGAGGCGGAGGCCAGCTGCTCGGCGGAGGTGGCGGAGTCGCTGTGGTTGCCCTTGCAGGCGAGGGGGATGACGCGGGACGGCTCGCCCGGCCGCCAGACCTCCGCGAAGTACTGGGGACGGTAGCGGTACTTCACCTTCTCGCCCTTGTCCCTGCTGGTGAGGGCCCAGCCCGCGCGTAACGCCGTGTCGGCTGGGACGATCGTCACGGAGTGCCCGGGGAAGCGGCTGCGCAGCATGTGTTCGGTGAGGGTGAGGGCGAAGCCGACGCCGAGCTCGCCGGACTGCAGCGACTTGTAGTGGTCCGCGATTCGGTGGCCTTCGTCGGTGAGGCCGAGGAACGAGTCGCGACCGCCGGCCAGGGCCTGGGTGTACTTGAGCGCGCCCCAGTGCTCCGCCAGCCCCCGGCCCGCACCGCGCCAGGACAGTGCAGTGGCTCGGGCGAGGGTGTGGAGGACATCCCAGAGGGTCACTTCGAACTGCCGGGGCAGCTCGGTCGGCAAGATCGGGGCAAGGGCGGGCTTCCGGCGGAGCGGCTCGTCCCCGTTCTCCTTCCGCTTCTCGTTGTCCGCCGCGATGGCGGCCTTCACCTTCCCGACGAGCGCGTCATCGGAGTGCACGGAGATGTTCGAGGGCTGAGCCAGGTCCTGGAGCACTTCCTCGGTCGGCTTCAACAGCTCTCCTTCACGGTGTGCGCGAGCGGTTCACCAGCGCGCTGACCGTACGGAAGGGAGGAATGGCGCACGCAAGTGCGCAGGGGTGCGTGACCTTGGCTTAGGCCTGGGCGGGCGGCAACCAGAGAGCCGACTTCCGGAGCGGTCGAGCGTCGACCGGCTGATGGCCAAAGGGGCCGTGCTCCGTGAACCGGAGCGATGTCGGTGCCCGACAGCTCGGTGGTGCGTGGGCGCACGTCGTCCGTGTGCAGGGGGCCTCCCGCATGCCTGATGGCTCATCAGGTAAGTCGGCATCCGGTCAGCATGAGCCCCCGCACGTTTCGGGGCGGTCGTCTCAACAAACGCCGATGCGAAGGGAAAGCCCAGGTGGGAAGCCGTCCGGCCTGGCCGGAGCGATGTTCCTCACAAACATCGGACGGGGGCGTCGGTGTAAGGTCGAGGACGCCCTTGACCTGCACTAAGCAGGCAGGGAGCCGTCTTCCAGGAGTCCAACATGCTGCGCACCATGTTCAAGTCCAAGATCTGACTATTTGGCGTCGCCGCAGGTCAGGGGCATCATGTGCCCCCCTCAGGTCAGCAAACGGTCAGCATGCGTCCCGGACGTGTCCCCGCTTGCTGACCTTCGACCTACAGCGCGGCGCCTGAGCATGATTCTTGGGCTGGAACGGATGGTGCGTCACATGGCCCGACAGCTCGCCCGCGGCATGGGGTCCTTCTTCAAGGACTGCGGCTGCGCGAAGCCTACCCGCTGCCCTCACCCGTACTCGATCCGCTTCCGGGACGCGCTCGGCAAGCAGCGCGAGGAGTCCGGATACGGCACGCAGGACGACGCGATCGAACGCCTCACCCAGCTGTACGCGGAGAAGAAGACCACGGCGCCGTCCGTGGCGGCGGCCCGCCGCGAGCTGGGCCAGCTGACGGTCGAGGAGTACGCGAAGCAGTGGCGGCCTCGGCAGCGCAGGATGACGGACTACTCCACGGGGGAGCACGTCGACAGCTCGATCAACGTGCACATCGTCCCGCGCCTGGGATCGAGGAAGCTGAACTCGGTCACCCCGATGGTGGTCGAGCGCTTCCTGGACGAGATGGAGAGCGACGGGGTCGGCCGGGGGAATCAGGTGAACATCTTCCGGATCCTCAAGACCATCCTTCGGGACGCCTACGGCAAGGGGGCCATGGTCGACGACCCGGTGAAGGGCGTCCAGGAACCGGAATACGTGCGTGAGCAGGTTGCTATCCCGTCCCTCGCCTACGTGAAGAAGGCGCTGGTCGTTGCCGATGAAAAACTCGCGCTGGAGATCGTCATGATGACTGGGTGCGGCCTGCGGAACGGCGAGGCGCGGGCGGTGAACGTCAACAATGTCGTGGCGCAGGATGTCTACCGGGTGCGGGAGCAGATCCATTCCAACACGCTGAGGCCGGCGAAGCTGAAGCACCGCAAGGCGGGGGAGTTCCGCGAGGTGCCGCTGCCGCGGTCGGTCCGGGAGGCGATCGACCGCTACGCGGATAAGCACGGCACCACGCAGGACGGGTACCTGCTGCGCGGCCCGGGCGGTTACTTCACCGAAGGCATGGAGCGGCGGCGGGTGAAGAAGCTCTTCGCGGACCTCCCGCCGGAGGAAGGTGTCGGTATGTACGGCTTCCGGCACTACTTCGCCTCCAACGCCCTCGGCAACGGCATCCCCATCACCGACGTCGCGGAATGGATGGGGCACAAGTCCATCGAGGAGACCTACCGGACCTACCGGCACCTGATGCCGGGCAGCATCACCAAGGCCGCCCGGATCCTGGACGCCGGCCTCTGGGAAGCAGCCTGATTCCTCCACTTCCGAGGCACAGCAGGCTCTTCGCTTGTCGGTAGTACAGGCGGGATATCGTCCTGATCAGCGAGAACGGCAGATGTGAATGCGGGCCGTGCGCTGGACCGAGCCCATAGGGTCCGGAGCATGGTGACGGCACTGCCGCCCCGGGCTTGTCCGGACCTGACAGGTCCGGCCCGTCTCCTGACCGGGCCGGATTCCTTTCTCCCGTTGCCGAGTGCTGCGCCGACCGGTCGCCCGCCCCCCGCCTTCGCGTCGGGGCCGGAAGACGTGCCCCTGTCCGTTCGGCCCTCGTCCTCGCCTCGGCCGAGCGGCCGAGGCGGCGCCGCCCCTCGACGGAGCCACGACCGACGTGTACGACGATGACCCCTGCGATCGGAAGCGGTCACGGTGCGGCCCTCGGCCTCACCGGAAAACTCTGCATCCACCCCCGCCAGTCCCGGTGGTGAACGAGGCTACGCCCCGTCACAGGAGGCCCGTCGCTGCTCAAACCAACTGCTCGCCACGGCGGTTGCGGTCACCGTGCCGATACTGACGCCGACCAGTTGCCATGACGCGCATCACAGCTTTCTCGGGGGCGGGTAATCCCGACGCAACATCGCCGGGCCCAAGACGCAACGTTGCCGGGTGAGGCTTGCGCCGAGAACGTTGAACACGTGAGCGAAACCCGCTCAGCCGAAACTCTCGGCGCCTGTGCAGGTGCCCCAAAGCAATAGATGGAGAATCCGTGGCCCGCCGCACATACGCCTGCCCCCTGCGCTGGTCCGACATGGACGCGTTCGGGCACGTCAACAATGTGAACTTCCTGCGCTACCTGGAAGAGGCCCGGACGGACTTCACCTTTGCCTACGCCGGGGCAGTCGGGGAGCGGGCTTCCTCCGCGGTCTCGGTGGTGGCCCACCATGACATCGACTACCTGCGCCCGCTGCTCTATCGGCCGGAACCGGTGACCGTCGAGATGTGGCTGACCAAGCTGGGTGAGACGTCCTTCACCATCGCCTACGAACTCAAGGACGCCCCGGGGGCAGGGACCGACAACACCGTCTACGTCAGAGCGGCCACCGTCATGGTCGCCTACGACCTTGCTGCCGCCCGGCCGCGACGGCTGACGGCAGACGAGCGGGCCTTCCTCGCCGACTACCTGGAAAGCCAGCCTGTCGCAGCATGAACGCGGCGGTGATGACGCAGGCCAGGAGGAGGGGTCCGCGTGTCTGCCGTCGGCGTCACTGAGCCGGTGCGTCAGTAGCAGGCCGTAGAGGAATGGGCGGCCGAGGTGGTGGGCCCGCTGCGAGCCGGGCTCGCTCTCCCTGGCTGCTCTGCAGCAGGAACCGCGGTATGGGCAGCACCTGCATGCTGCGCATGCCGCCAGCATTGCCGCGCAGTAGATTGACCTTGGTAGAGGCGTACTCCGGGCGCCCCGTGGCTTCATCAGGTAAGCAGGTCTCTATGAGCGCCGAGAACACGGGGGCCACAGAGCGCGGCGGCCCTTTCGACGTCGCCACGGCCGCGACGGTGGTGCTGGACGCCCGAGAGATCATCATCGGATGGAGTCCCGCGGCCGAGGCGCTGTTCGGTTACCCGCCCGGAGAGGCGCTGGGCAGGCCGGTGGGCGATCTTCTGGCGGACGCCGCAGGAGTTGCCGCGCTGCTGGAATCCGGAACGAGGTACCCGACCTGCTCAGCGCTTCACCGGGACGGCCGTAGTCTGCGGGTCGCACTTGCGGTCAGCCCGCTGGGGCACGACGAGGGCGGTGCCACCTGGCTGGTGGCGGCCGTGAACGTCGCGCACCTCGAGCAGTGGGCCGGCGATCAGGCGATGTTGAACGGCCTGAGTGAGCAGTCGCCCGTCTTGATCTCCGTCCTCGACACGCGACTCCGAGTGAAGTGGATCAACAGGGCGGTCGAGAACGAGTTCGGCCTGACCTTGGAGGAGTGCCGCGGACAGTACATCTCAGACGTGCTTCCGAAGGGCGATTTCCTCTCCGAGGCCGCAAGTCCACTGCCCCCGATCGACGATCCCTTCGAGCGCGTACTGAACACCGGGGAACCTCTGATCGACCTCCGCTATCGCAGCCCGACGGACCTCGATCCGTTTCACTACCAGTTCTGGTCCTCCTCGTACTTCCGACTGGAGGACATCGACGGTCGGCCGCTGGGTGTGTGCGAAACGGCCGTCAACATCACCGACCGCTACGTGGTGAGGCAACGCCTGGCACTGCTGAGCCGGGCCGGCGGCAAGATCGGCCAGACTCTGAACATCGAACGGACAGCCGGTGACCTGGCCGAGTTGACCGTTCCGGAGTTCGCGGACATCACTCGCGTGGACCTCTTCGAACCGGTGCTCCGCGGAGAGGACCCCGGCGAGGGCACCGGCAGTACGGCGCCCGATCTGCGGCGAATGGCTGAGCGAGCCGCCAGTGACAGCGTGGCGGGGGCGAGGGCGTCACATTCAACCGACTACGCAACCGGTTCGCCGCAGCTGCGCTGCCTCTCCGAAGGGCGTGCGGTCGTGGGTGACCATCTGCTGGCCGTTCCTTTGCGTGCGCGGGGGGCCACGCTGGGTTTGGTTACCTTTCAACGGCTTCCGCCTGGGGATCCGTTCGATCCAGAAGAGGTCCGCCTTGCGGAGGAACTGGTCTCCCGCACCGCGGTCTGCGTGGACAACGGTCGCCGGTATGTCAGGGAGCATGCGGCTGCGCTGATGCTGCAGCGTGACCTGCTGCCACGTCGTCTTCCAGAGCCCACTGCCGTGAGCGTCGCCCATCGCTATCGGCCCGCAGCCGGGCCGGTCGGGGTGGGCGGGGACTGGTACGACGTCATCCCGCTCTCCGGGGCACGGGTCGGCCTGGTCATCGGTGACGTGGCCGGTCGCGGCCTGCGCGCTTCCGCCACCATGGGGCGGATGCGGACCACCGTGGCGGCACTCGCGGCGTTGGACCTGGCGCCGGAGGAGTTGCTCGCCCGGCTGGACGATCTGGTCGTCGCACAGTCTCTGGACGGCGAGGACGACCGGGCCGTGGGCGTGACGTGTCTGTACGCCATCTACGATCCGGTCGAGCGGCACTGCGTCATGGCCCGCGCCGGCCACGTGCCGCCCGCGCTCGTGACGCCCGACGGCGGCGTGGAACTCCTCGACCTGCCCGCCGGACCGCCGCTCGGTCTGGGCGGCCTGCCCTTCGAGAGCGCCGGATTCGACCTTCCCGAGGGCAGCCTCCTGGCCCTGTACACCGACGGCCTGGTGGAATCCCGCGACCAGGACATCGACATCGGCCTGAACAGGTTGCGCGACGTGCTGTCCCGACCCGGCCGCACGCTGGAGGAGACGTGCGACGGCGTCGTGACCGCCATGCTGCCGCCTTCCTCCGAAGACGACGCGGCCCTGCTCCTGGCCCGCGTCCACGCGCTCAGCGACGGCCAGGTGGCGAGCTGGGACCTCCCCGCCGATTTCGCCGAGGTCGCCCGGTTCCGCGGCCTGGCTGTCGAGAAGGCGGCCGACTGGGGGCACGAGGAGGCGGCGTTCGTCGTCGAGCTGGTCGTGAGCGAGCTGGTCACCAACGCGCTCCGCTACGGCGGCGCTCCCATGCGGCTGCGGCTCATCCGAGACCAGAGCCTGATCTGCGAGGTCTCGGACGGCGGCCACACCTCCCCGCATCTGCGCCGGGCCGGGCAGGACGAGGAAGGCGGCCGTGGACTGTTCCTCGTAGCCCATCTCACGGAACGCTGGGGCACCCGCTACACACCGCACGGCAAGACGATCTGGGCAGAAGTCCCCCTCTCGGGCCCGAGGGAGATGCCGGACTTGTTCGCCGTGCTGGAATAGGAAGCCGATATCGGATTCCTGCCGTGGCGGGGCCACCGTCCGGTATCGCGACGCCTGGCAACCACCTGTACACTCACCTGCCCCGACTCCCGGATCGGTGGGAAGCCGGCGATACGATGGGTTCACCGCTCCTGAGCCGCCCTTGGGGACCTGATGGTTACGCTGCCAGCAAGGCTGCCGAATGCCGTGCCGGCGGATCTCACCAGCTTCGTGGGCCGCCGCCAGGACATCGCCGCGGTCCGGCAACTCCTTGCCGCAGCCCGTCTGGTGACGCTGACCGGGATCGGCGGGGTGGGCAAGACGCGGCTCGCCTGGCGCGTGGCCACGGAGCTACGGCGTGCCTTCCCGGACGGTGTGTGCCTGGTGGAGCTGGCCTCCTTGAGGGACCCGGCCCTGTTGCCGACCACGCTGATCGACGCCCTCGCCATTCCGGAGTCGTCGGCCCGTCCGTCGATGGACACGGTCTGTGATCACCTGCGCGAACGGCGCATGCTGTTGCTCCTGGACAACTGTGAGCACCTGGTGGAGGCCACCGCGGACCTGGCGTACCAGGTGCTGCGGGCGGCGCCCGACGTCCGGATCGTGGCCACCAGCAGGCAGGCCCTCAGGATCGCCGGAGAGCACGTCTACCCGGTCCCGCCGCTGCCCGCGCCCGATCCCGAGGACCCCCCGGAGCCCGGCACGGCGACGCGGTACCCATCGGTCGCTCTGTTCGCCGAGCGTTCGGCGGCGGTCGTACCGGGATTCGAGGTCACGCCGGACAACGAGGCGGCGGTCATCCGCCTCTGCCATCGGCTGGAGGGGATCCCGCTGGCCATCGAGCTCGCATCGGTGCGCTTGCGGGTGCTCACGGTGGATGAACTCGCGAGCCGCCTGGACGACCGGTTCCAGCTGCTGCGGGAGGGCAACCGCAACCTGCCGGAGCGGCACCAGACCCTCCAGGCACTCATCGACTGGAGCTACAACCTGTGCAGCCCGATGGAGCAGGCACTGTGGGCTCGCGCGTCCGTCTTCGCAGGAGGATTCGGTGTGGACGGGCTCGAGGCGGTCTGCACCGATGTAGCCCTCCCGGCGCACGAGGTGCTCGACACCGTTGCCGGCCTGGTCGACAAGTCGATCTTCATCCGTGAGGAGCAGGGGAAGTACGTCCGCTTCCGCATGCTGGAGACCATCCACGCGTACGGCCGGGCCCGACTGGCCGAGTCGGGGGACGAGCCGGTTCTGATCCGCCGGCATCGTGACTGGTGTCTGCGCCTCGTCGAGACGGCCGACGACGAATGGGGCGGCGACAGGCAGCAGGAGTGGGCGAGCAGGCTCGAGCTGGAGCACGCGAACCTGCGGCACGCCCTGGACTACTGCCTGTCCCAGCCCGGTGAGGCGCGCGTCGCCCTCCACATGGCCGCGGTGCCGTGGTTGTGGATCGCCATGGGCTGCCTCACCGAGGGCAAGCTCTGGCTGGACCGGGCGCTGGCGCTCGACCAGGAGCCGAGCCGGGAACGTGCCTGGGCGCTTTCGACCGCCGCCTACATCACCATGGCCCAGGGCGACGAGCCCGCAGCGACGGCGTTGGCCGAAGAGGCCCGGGACGTCGCCTTTCGGCTCCACGATCTCGCCGCACTCGCCTATGCCACGCACGTCCGGGCACTGTGCCATTCCCTCAGGGCAGACCTGGCCGGCTCGGACCTGTCCGGCGCCGTCCCGCTGTTCGTGGAGGCACTCCAGCAGTACGCCGATGCCGATGTGCCCGCCGCATACCCGAATTTCTTGCGGATCGAGCTGGCCTCCGTCCACATTCTGCTGGGCGAGGCCGACAAGGCCGCGGAAGTGGTCGACGATCTGTTCGAGTGGTGTCAGACGGTCGGAGATCGCTGGCAGCTTTCGTACGCCCTGTGGGAGCGCGGCTTCGTAAGGCTGATCCGCGGAGAGGGCGACCGGGCGGAAGCCGACCTGTGCGAGGCGCTGAGGATCAAGCGGTTCTTCCACGACACCCTGGGGCTGGCGCTCGTGCTCGAAGTACTCGCCTGGACCGCTGTGGCCAAGGGCGACGCCGAGCGAGCGGCCACCTTGCTGGGCGGGACCACCGCACTGTGGCAGACCATCGGGGCCCAGCTGTTCGGCTCGACGCACATGATCGCCCAGCGCGAGCGGTTCGAGAAGGCGGCACGGGAAAAGATCGGCAATGCCGCGTTCGACGCGGCGTTCGGGCGGGGGAGCGCGCTGACGGCAGAGGAGACGCTCGCCCTGGCCCTGCGCGAGCGCGTACAACCGGCACCCGAGACCCAGCCCGCCGCACCTGCGCTGACTCGGCGCGAACGCCAGGTCGCCGATTTGATCGCCGAGGGAATGTCGAACAAGGAGATCGCGGCGGCGCTGATCATTTCACCGCGGACCGCGGAGGGGCACGTCGAGAAGATCCTGACGAAGCTCGGCTTCGCCACGCGCACCCAGATCGCGAGCTGGGTCGTGCAGCAACAGGCCGGCCGGACGTAACCGCCGGAAGCCGCGTCGCTTGACGCGCAGCCGTGCCCGCCCCCGTCGGGAGCCGGCGCAAGAACCGGGCGGCCGGTCTCTCGCCGCCGCCACGCCCCCCATCCGGGCATGTTTCGCCTCTGCCGCTCTGCCTCCGGCGACATCGCGCGGAGAGTGGCCTCGCCGTAACGGATCGCACGTCCAAGGAGAGCGAGCATGGTGCCGAAGAGGCTCGATGGGGAACATCGCGCAGAGAGGCCGACGCGATGAACCGCATCGTGGTTGTCGGGGCCTCGCTGGCCGCGGTCCACGCCGTCGAGGCGCTGCGTACGCACGGCTACGAGGGCGAGATCACGCTCGTCGGTGCCGAACCGCACCTTCCCTATGACCGGCCGCCCCTGTCGAAGGAAGCACTGCGAAGCGGTCCCGAGCTGGACGGGCTCCTGCTGAGGGAACCCGGCTGGTACGGAGACCAAGGAGTCGAACTGCGCCTCGGCAGGGCCGCGGCAGGCCTCGACGTCCGGCAACGACAGCTGCTCCTCGAAGGTGGCTGCGAGCTGGCCTACGACGGGCTCGTCATCGCGACCGGATGTACTCCGCGTTCGTTGGGCGACCTGGACGAGACGGGCCCGGTGCACGTGGTCCGGTCTCTCGCGGATGCCGCGGCGCTGCACGCGGAGCTTGTGCCGGGGCGCCATCTCGTGGTGATCGGCGCCGGATTCATCGGCCTGGAGGTGGCCGCGACCGCGCGCCAGATGGGGCTGGACGTCTCCGTGGTCGAGACGGCACCGGTGCCCCTCACCAGGGTGCTGGGTGATCGAGTCGGTGGATGGTTCAGAGACCATCACAAGGCCAACGGGGTCGACCTCTACCTCGGCAGCGCCCTGGACCGGATCGAAGTCACCGAGGGCGGCACCAAGGTCCGACTGGGAGACGGGACGACGCTGGCCGCCGACGTGGTCGTCGCCGGCATCGGGGTCGCTCCCGCCACAGGTTGGCTCGACGGCAGCGGTGTCGAGGTTTCCGACGGCGTTGTCTGCGATCAGAGCCTGCGAACCTCGGTCCCCGGAGTCGTGGCGGCGGGTGATGTCGCTCGCTGGCACCACCCGTTGTTCGACGAGACCATGCGGGTCGAGCAGTGGCGCAACGCGGCCGAACAGGGCGGCCGGGCCGCCCTCAGCCTGCTCGGCGAAACCGAGGCGTTCGCTGCGCTTCCCTACTTCTGGTCCGATCAGTTCGACGCGACGGCGCGGTTCGTCGGCGTTGCGAGCGGCGCGCGGCAGATCGAGGTCAGGCAGACCGGTGACCGTTCGATGGTGGCCCTCTTCGGCCGGGACGACGTGATCCGCGGAGCGCTCTGCATCAACGCGCCGCGGCTGCTCGTGCGCTACCAGAAGGCCATCCTCGGCCAAGTCCCGTGGGGGGACGTGGCCGAGAGCGGGTGAGCCGGTGGTGAAGGTGCCGTGACCGTCCCCCAGCCGGGCTATGTCGGCTTCGGTGACCGCACACTCGGCGTCCATGGGATGCATGGTCAGGCCACGAACCAGGCCTGTCCGTGCGACGGCCAACGCGAAGGCCCTCGGGCCAGAGTGGAGTATGAACTGGTGAGCATTCCCAACAGCCTCTATGAAGCGCTGCGTCGGTCCGCCGAAAGGTCCCCTGATGCGGAGTTCTTGCGGGTCGCGGGTCAGACATTCACCTACCGGGAAGTGCTCGATCGGGTCGAAGCCACCGCTCGCGGTCTTCGAAGGCTGGGAGTCGAGCCGGGTGACCGAGTGGGGGTGATGTGCGAGAACCGCCCGGAGGCGGTCTGGGCGTGGCTGGGGGCGAACGCCGCGCGGGCCGTCGACGTGCCGTTCAACGCCGAGGTGCGGGGCCGTCTGCTCGATTACCTGGTGAGTGACGCTTCACCTCGCGTGCTGATCGGAACCGCGGACTACCTGGACATACTCGCGCAGACGATCACCTACGACCCCGAGGTCGTCGTCACCATCGGCTGTGGAGCCGAGCTGCGCCCGTTCGGTGATCGCGCGCGTCACATCTCGTTCGAGGAGCTGCTCGCCGACGGCAGCGCGGCCGGCGGAGAGCTCCCGCTCCCGCGTCCGGGCGAGATCGCGACGATCATGTACACCTCGGGCACCACCGGGCCGTCCAAGGGGGTGATGCTGCCCCAGCGCTACTACCCGGCGAACGCGAACCACGCGCACCATCTGCTCAAGCTTCGTCCGGACGACGTGTACTACCTGGTCCAGCCCCTGTTCCACATCGACGCGCGTTCCTACGTGTCGGCGGGGCTGTGCTTCGGAGGTGTCGTCGCACTGGGGAGCCGATTCAGTGTCCGGTCCTTCTGGGACGAGGTGCGGCACCACGGGGCCACCGTCTTCGGGACGGTCGGCACCATGCTGTGGCTCCTTCACAAGCAGCCGCCTCGCCCCGACGACGCCGACATTCCGGCGCGCATCGCGATCTGCTCCTCCACTCCCGGGGATGTCCTGCTCGACTTCGAGAAGCGCTTCGGAGTCAAGATCGTCGAGGCCTATGGCATGACCGAGTGCCTGCTGATCACCGCGGTTCCGTGCGACGAGACGAAGCCGGGGACCATCGGCAAGCCGCTCCCGGAGATGGAAGTCCGCGTGGTCGACGAGGATGACGCCGAAGTCGCCGCCGGCGAGACCGGCGAGCTCGTGTTCCGGCCCCGCGACGAGTACGCGATGATGCAGGGCTACTGGACCAAGCCCGAGGAAACCGTGGAGGCCTGGCGCAACCTCTGGTTCCACACCGGTGATCTCGTGTGTCAGGACGGTGAGGGCTGGATCGAGTACATCGGCCGGAAGAAGGACTCGATCCGGCGCCGTGGCGAGAACGTGTCCGCATGGGAAGTCGAGCAGGCGGTGGTCGCACACCCCGATGTGCTCGAGGCGGCAGCCATCGGAGTGCCCTCCGAGGTCGGCGAAGAGGACGTCGCCGTACTCGTCGTCGTGGCGGCGGGTGCAGATCTCGATCCGCGCGAACTCCTGGCGTTCCTCGAGAAGGACCTTCCACGATTCGCAGTCCCTCGCTACGTCGAGGTCGTGGACAGTCTGCCGAAGACGCCGTCCGAGCGGATCGAGAAGCGCAGGGTGCGTGAGCGAGGGATCACGGCCAGTGCCTGGGATGCCAACGTCGAACTCGGACGGCGCTGAGACGGCCGTGTCTGTGTGGTCGATCGCCGTCATCTCGGGCGCCGATCGGGCCTGCCTCGGATGAAGGCAGGATTCGAGGGTTGACCTGGGAGAACGGCGCGCGGAGCGGTCGGAGGCGTGTGCCCACGCTTCCGGCGGCCGCTTGCGCCGCACAGGGGCCTTCGGGGCCGGGAGACCACTCGTCTTCGCAGAGGGGTCCGGATCGTGCGGGACGAGTGGGCGGTGTCGGTCAGGACCACGTTCGGCGTGGTCGGGGGCGGCCGCTTTGCCGGGGCACAAGTGGGCCACGACCGAGGAGAATTACGGGTGCCTCACGTGCCGGGCCAGGTGTGAGGACGAAAAGCCGGCCGCCGGCAGCGACGGCCGGCGGCGAGGTGGAACTCGGGGGCGAGTCAGGAGCACCCGGTGAGTGGATGAGCTCGGTCCCGAGGACCGGGCTCTCGCTCTGGAGATCTCCGACGACCAGGCGCTCAGCCAGGCTCCTGCCGATGTCGTCGTCCTCAACTGCGCCGGCCCGTTCCAGCTGTTCGGCCGTTCAGAGCTTCAGCTGTATGCGGCCGCCGGAATCCCTGAGTCTCATGGTGAGTGCTCCTCGCGGGAGCATGTGCGATCGCCGCGTCCATGAGGCCGCAGCCGAGAGCGGTGATGCCGTCGGCTGCGGCGCCAGTCGGTCGCTTCGCGGTCGGGCTGCCGCCGCCCACGATCATCCGGACGGCTGTGTCAGCCGATGCTTCGGATGTGAGAAGGACCGTCCGACCACCGAACTCCTTGGGCTATGACCAGTGGAGCATCGGAATCGTCGTGCGGCTGTACGCGGCGGCTTCAGAGGCCCATCGACTTGGCGATGATCGTCTTCATGATCTCGCTGGTGCCGCCGTAGATGCGGTTGACGCGGTTGTCGGCGTACAGGCGGGCGATCGGGTACTCGTTGATGTAGCCGTAGCCGCCGTGCAGCTGGAGGCAGCGGTCGATGACGCGGTGCGCGACCTCGGTGCAGAACAGCTTGGCGGAGGCGGCCTCGGCCGGGGTCAGCTCGCCCGCGTCCAGGGCCTCCAGGGCGCGGTCGGCGACGGCCTCGGCGGCGTCCACCTCGGCCTGGCAGGCGGCCAGCTCGAACCCGGTGTTCTGGAAGGAGGCGACGGGCTCGCCGAAGACGATGCGCTCCTGCACGTACTGCTGGGCGAAGCGGATGGCGGCCTTGGCCTGGGCGTAGGCGTCATAGGCGATGCCCCAGCGCTCGGAGGGCAGGTTCTTGCCGAGGTAGGAGAAGCCCTTGTTCTCCTCGCCGAGCAGGTCTTCGGCGGGCACCTTGACGTCGACGAAGGCCAGCTCGGCGGTGTCGGAGGTCTTCAGGCCGAGCTTGTCCAGCTTGCGGCCGATGGAGTAGCCCTCGGACTTGGTGTCCACGGCGAACAGGGAGATGCCGAAGCGGCGGTCGTCCTTGCGCGGCGCGGACGTGCGCGCACACACGATCACGCGGTCGGCGTGGACGCCGCCGGTGATGAAGGTCTTGGCGCCGTTGAGGACGTAGTGGGTGCCGTCCTCGGAGAGCTTGGCGGTGGT
>NZ_JBEXSZ010000098.1:0-30436 GCF_040613865.1 Streptomyces sp. NPDC006197
CTTGCCGGTGCCCGAGGCTCCCGCGCCCTGACCCGCACCGGGTTGTGCGCCGCCGCTGGGGTGCGGGTCAAGGCCCGGAACGCGGAGGCGCCGCTGGAGGGCGCCGTCCCGTGTGCCCACCCGTCCCGCCCCAGCGGGACGACTGCCCACACGGAGGTGCGGGGGCGGGCACCGCCCCGCGGGCGCGCGCCCACACGAGCGGGGGCGCGGCCTACGGCGTGCTCGGCGCGCCGCCCGACGGGGACTGGCTCGTCAGGTCCGCCGGGCTGTCGGAGGCCGGTGCCGACTCCGGGCTCGACGACTCCGTCGACGGCGTCGACTCGCTCGGAGTGGAGGAGGAGTCGGACGGCGGCGGTGGCGAGGAGGAGGTCGACGCCGGGGGAGAGAGCGTCGAGGGGCACGGCGACGGCGTGATCCCGTCGCTCGGCGTCGGGGTCTCCGTGCCCGTCACCGTCACGCAGGGCACCGGTGACAGCGGGGAGACCGACGGCGACGAACTGGACAGGGAGGTCGAGGGGGACGCCGACAGGGAGACCGGGGGAGGCGGCGTCGGTTTGTCGTGCTCGCCGGTGTCGCCGTGCTTCCGCGCGAACCAGCCGTCGTCCTGGGGGTCGTACACCACGAAGACGTTCACGACCGTCACCGAGGGAGCCACCACGACGACCTGCTGGGAGCTGTACCCCTGCCAGGGGGTGCCGGTCGTGCGCGGCGCCTTCTGTGGCACGGGGCCGGTCAGCGGATTGCCGCAGGCGCAGCGGACCCGGGGCACGCCGTGACTGTCGACCATGACCGCAGTGCCGGCCTGGAGCACCGACTGGTAGGTGGTGGCGGCGCCGTTCCGGAAGCCGTGGTTGGTCACCCGGGTGTCGACCCGGAGCTGAAGCGGGGTCAGGGAGCGGAGATACGCCGGCACGCCGTTCGCCGGGATGCCGATGACCGAGGCGAAGGCGGCGTTCTTCGCGGGTGCGGCGGACAGGTAGCGGACCTGCTGCTCGACGTCGCAACTGGCCACCGACCGCGTCCCGCCGTAGAGGCCGGGCGTCGCCCCCGACATCTGGGGCACGGCCGAGGCGGTACGGGGCGGCAGCGAGGCCGGCGGGGCGGAACCGCCGCCGGTGCGGGCCGTCGACTTGGTGAACGGGTCCGGACCGGTCGCGGCGGCGTTCTGCAGGAAGACCTCGCCGCCGCCGGATCCCCCCGTGTCGCCCTTGTCGCCGGGGCGGTTGGTGAGGACGACCGCGAGCGCCGCGGCCGCCACGAGCACGGCGGTGGCCGAGGCGACCTTCGGGACGGAGCGCCACCAGGGACCGCCGCCCCCCGAGCCTCCGGCACGGGACGAGCCGCCGCCCGACGGGCCTCCGCCGCCGCTTCCCGCCCCGCCGCCCGACGAACCACCGCCGCCGCCCCCACCGCCCCCCGGGCCGTCGTGGGGTGGTCCGGGCGGTGGTGGGGGGCCGGCGCTTCCCGGGCGTGTGCTCGGACCCGAGAGGGGACCCGAGGGGGGACCTGCGGGGGGAACCGACGGAGGGCCGGACGGCGGGTGGGAAGTCACTTTTTTCCCTTTCTTCCGTTCCGCGCCCATTGTGTGCGCGGAACGGTGCCCGCCCGCAAGCGGAAGTCCTTCCGCCCGCAAGCGGACCCCCGGCCCCGGTACTAGCGTGGGCAGGGTGACGAGCAGTCGGCTCCCCACCTCCGCGCGGTCGTCCGCGCCCCCGGCCGGGCTTTACGCCCGCGTCGTCCTCCAGGCCCTGGCCGCCGTGGTCGCCGGGTTCGTCGCGATGGGCGTCGTCGCCGGGCTCGGCCTGTGGGCCGCCGGCGCCGCCGATCTCCCCGGCGGCTTCACCGCCGTCCTCGCCGCGGTCGTCGTCATGGCCTCGGGCGGCAAGGTCGAACTCTCCGGCGACGCGGGCGCCCTCGCCGGCACCCAGGCCGAACTGACCGCCATGCCGCTCACCGTCACCCTGGTGGGCGCACTGGTCACCGGTTTCTGCTTCCTGCGCCCCCTGCGCCACCACGCGGTGGCCGGCGCCCGTGAACTCCTGCTCCGCGCGGCGAGCGTCGTCGTGCTCTGGCTGGCCGCCCTCGCGGGGATCTCGGCCCTCGCCCGCCACGACTTCCCCCTCACCCTCGGCGGCGACGCCCAAGACCCCCTCATGGAGCTCTTCGGCGACCTCCTGGACGCCGTGAACCCGACCGTCGGCTTCCGCACCGACGTCGGCCCCACGCTCTTCTACGGGCTCCTGTGGATCCTCGGCGTGCTCGCCGTCGCCCTCCTCGTCTCCCGCAGGACCCCGCTGCCGCCCCGGCTCGTCCGCTACCACGAACCCGTCCGGCCCGCGGCCTTCGCGATGCTCCTGCTGCTCCTCGCGTACGTCGTCGTGGGCCTGGTCATCGGGATCGTCGTCGCGGCGACCAAGGGCCACGCCGCGGAGACCTTCGCCGTCCTCCTCCTGGGCCTGCCCAACGTCACCTGGCTCGCGCTCGGCGTGGGCATCGGCGGCTCCTGGCAGGGAAGGGCGGAAGGCCCCTTCGGCCTGCCCATGCCGCAGGTCCTCGACGCCGTCCTGCGGGGCGACGGCGACAGCCCGGACCTCTCGACCGTCGACCTGTCCTCCCTCGCCGCCCAGGACGCGCGCGCGTGGTGGCTGCTGCCCATCGCCGCCGTCCTGGTGCTGGCCGTGGCCTTCGTGGCGGCCGTCCGCTCCCCGGCCCGGATCACGCTCCGGCAGCACGCCCTGCACCTGGGCATCGCCTTCGCGCTCACCATGCTGGTCGCCGCACCGGTCACCCTGGTCGAGGCCCACTTCGGCCTCTCCGTCCTCGGCATCGGCGACCTCGCCTCGCTCGGCGGCGAGGTCGTGCTCCGCCCGGACGTCTGGAAGACGGCCGGCTTCGGACTCCTCTGGGGCCTGGCCTTCGGCTTCCTCGGCGGCCTCCTCGCCTCCCGCGTCCGCCGCAAGGGCGAGGTCGACCAGGACACATAGCCAGGGCGCTCGGGCGAACACGCGGGACGACGCCCCGATGTCACCCCGACAGACGGCACCGACACTCCCGTCAGGGCGCGGGAACGCCCTCCGTCGCGGCCCGCCTCGTCAGCGCGTCCCGCCCGGGTCCAGTTCGCGGAAGACCGGGCGCGCCCAGGCGGGCGGGGCGGGCGGTGCGCCGAGGGGACGGGGACCCCGGGGCGCCACCGGACCGTCGGCGGCGGGTGTGTCGGTCAGGACGGCGCGCAGTGCGGCGACGAACTCCAGGCACGTCCCGTACCGCTCCTCGGGGGTCTTCGCCAGCGCCTTCGCGAAGACCGCGTCCGCCGCCGCGGGCAGCCCCGCCCGCACCTCGGAGAGCGGAGGCGGCGGATCGTACTGCTGCGCCCACAGCACCGCCCAGTCGGTGTCGCGGCGGAACGGCGGCGCCCCCACGAGGGTCTCGAAGACCACGCACGCCAGGCTGTAGACGTCGCACCGGCCGTCCACCGGCTTGCCGGAGATCTGCTCGGGCGCCACGTAGTCCAGCGTCCCGACGAACTCGCCCACCGTCGTGAAGCCCGTGAGGGACAGCGACTTCTTCGTCAGCCCGAAGTCGGTCAGGTAGACGTGCTCCGGGTGGTCGCCGTCGGTGCCCTCGGCGACCAGGATGTTGCCGGGTTTCACGTCCCGGTGCACCAGGTCGTGCGCGTGCGCCGCGTCCAGGGCCGAGGCCACCTGCACCGCGATCCGGCCCGCCTTCACCGGCGGCAGCGGCCCCTCGCGGTCGAGCAGGGCCACCAGGTCCTGCCCCGCCACGTACCGCATGGCGATGTACAGCACGCCCTCCGTCTCGCCCGCCTCGAAGACCGGCACGATGTGCGGGTGGTCGATCGAGGCGGCGACCCGCGACTCGTGCGCGAAGCGTCTGCGGAAGGTGTCGTTGCGGGCCAGCTCCGGGGCGAGCAGCTTCAGCGCCACCGTCCGGTCGAGGCGCAGGTCCCGCGCCCGGTACACGACCGCCATGCCGCCGCGCCCGATCTCGCCCTCCACCCGGTAGCCCGCGATCTCCTTGCCGACCAGACCCGAGGGCCGGCCGGCCGGGATCTCCGGGTCCCCGTGCGCCCCGCCGGCCATCAGCCCTCACCGTCCGGTCCCGGGGGCCGCTCCACCACCTGGGTCGGCGGCGGCCCGGCGGCGACGGGGGGATCGCCGCGCAGCACCACCTGGGTCGGCTCGTGCGCCGGGGGCGCGGCGCCCACCCGTTCCCCGTCGGGTTCCCGGGACGGGGCCGCCGACGGCGTCGCCGAGGCCGCGTACGTACTGAGCCCGACGCCGTCGCAGTACACCCAGCGCTCGTGCTCCGCGTCGTACAGCCACACCGACTCGCCGTCGACGACCATGCCGACCCGCAGGCCGCGGGTCCGCCGCCGGAAGCCCTCGCCGTCGAGCCGGCCCGCGCCCAACTCCTCCGCCGCCCGCCGGTAGCGGCCCAGCGCGTCCTCGGCGCGCGCGATGAGCGGCCGGGGATCGGCGGTCCGGGCGAGGGGCCCGCCCGCCGCCGGAGGGTCGTCGGGGACGCTCACGAGGAGGCGCGCGTCGACCCACGCGGTCCAGCCGTTGGAGCACAGCACCCGCCCCCAGTCGCCGGCCCGCTCCACGAGCCGTACCGGCAGGAAGGCGTCGAGGGGCGCCGTGGGCAGCGCCGGGTCGGGCGCCTCCCAGGTGGAGAGCCCGGAGCGCGGCACCACATGGGTGGGCCGGAAGTCCGGCACGTCGTACTCGGACACGCTCACGGCCTCACCTCCACCGCGGGAAAGCCCACGGACCTACTTCCGCATCACGACCGGCTCGTGGCGGCGCAGCAGCCGTGCCACGAGCAGGCCGAGGACGAGACAGAGCACCACCAGGACGCCCATGTCGACCAGCCAGGCCTCCGCCGTGTGCCGCATCAGCGGATCGGCGGTCTTCTCGCTCGGCGCGATCTTCCCGATGTCGATCGTCGCGCCCATCGCCGCGAACGCCCACCGCGAGGGCACGAGCCAGGCCAGCTGCTCCAGGACGACCGTGCCGCGCACCTTCAGGAGCGCCCCGCAGAACACCACCTGCACGATCGCGAGGAGGACGAGCAGCGGCATCGTCACCTCCTCCTTGCGGACCAGCGCCGAGACCAGCAGGCCGAGCATCATCGCGGTGAAGGCGAGCAGCGCGACGGCGAGGGTGATCTCCACCAGGGGCGGCATCAGGACGCCCTTGCCGCCGGGCACGTTCAGCGGCACGCCGATCAGCGCCACCAGCGTCAGGACCACCGCCTGCACGACCGTGATCAGTCCGAGGACCACCACCTTCGAGGCGAGATAGGCGGAACGGGAGAGGCCGACGGCTCTCTCGCGCCGGTAGATCGAGCGCTCCTTGACCAGCTCGCGCACGGCGTTCGCCGCGCCCGTGAGGACACCGCCCACGCAGAGGATGAGCAGCACGTTCAGCGTCGACTCGGGGTTGAGGCTGCCCGCGGACAGCGCCCGGGCCATCGCGCCCATCACGAACGGCAACGCGATCATGATGGCGAGGAAGGTCCGGTCGGCGGAGAGCGCCGCCGCGTACCGGCGCACGAGCGTCCGCAGCTGGGAGCCCCAGCTCTGCGGCTTCGGCGGAGGAGCGGGCTCCCCGGCCACGGCCCCGCGTGCGGAGGCGGAGGCGCCGGGCACGGGGACGTCGGGGCCGGTCGTCGCGTCCGCGATGTACCGGCGGTGGAAGCGGGAGGTCCGGTACTGCCCGGCCCAGTCGCGGTCCCGGTCGTTCTCGAAGGCCTCGAAGGCCTCCGGCCACTGCTCGAAGCCGAAGAAGCCGAGCGTGTCGGCGGGCGGCCCGTAGTACGCGACCCGGCCGCCCGGCGCGAGCACGAGCAGCCGGTCGCACACGTCGAGGCTGAGCACGCTGTGCGTGACCACGACGACCGTGCGCCCGTCGTCCGCGAGCCCGCGCAGCATGTGCATCACGGAGCGGTCCATGCCCGGGTCGAGTCCGGAGGTCGGCTCGTCCAGGAAGAGCAGGGAGGGCTTGGTGAGCAGTTCGAGGGCGACGCTCACCCGCTTGCGCTGGCCGCCGGAGAGGCTGTGGATCGGCTGGTCGGCGCGCTCCACGAGCCCGAGCTCCCGGATCACCTCGTCGACCCGGGCCTGCCGTTCGGCCGCCGCGGTGTCCTCGGGGAAGCGCAGTTCGGCCGCATACCCGAGGGCCCGGCGGACGGTGAGCTGGAGGTGCAGGATGTCGTCCTGCGGGACGAGCCCGATGCGCTGGCGCAGTTCGGCGTAGTCCCGGTAGAGGTCACGGCCGTCGTAGAGCACCGTGCCCCGGTCGGCCGGGCGCTGACCGGTGAGCGCGCCCAGGAGCGTCGACTTCCCGGCGCCGGACGGGCCGACGACCGCGAGCAGGCACTTCTCGCCCACCGGGAACGACACCTCGTCGAGGAGGGTCTTGCGCCCGTGGTCGACGGTCACCGCGAGCGACCGGACGTCGAGCGAGACCTCGCCGGTGTCGGTGAACTCGACGAGCCGCCCGCCGATCAGGCAGAACGCGGACCGGCCGATGCCGACGATGTCCTCCGCCGTCACGCGGGCGTCCACGACGGGGGCGCCGTTGAGGAAGGTGCCGTTGTGGCTGCCGAGGTCGTGGATCCAGTAGGTGCCGTCGGGGTGGGCGCGGAGTTCGGCGTGCTGCCGGGAGACGACCAGGTCGGCGACGACCACGTCGTTGTCGGGGGCGCGCCCGATCCGGATGCTGTGGGCCGGCAGCGGCCGCACGGACGTCGGCTGCCGGAAGGTGCCGGTCATGGCGGGATGCGAGACGGAGGGCGGCCGGAGGCTCTCGGGCCGGAGCACGGGGTCGGGAGCGGGAACCGGCGAGGGCGGGGCCTCGGTCCGGTGCTCCGGCACGACCTCGGGCGGGGGCGGTGACGGGGCTTCCCGTACGGCCTCCGGAGCGGGTGGTGGCGGGGCTTCCCGTGCGGCCTCCGGCGGTGACGGGGCTTCCCGTACGGCCTCCGGAGCGGGTGGTGGCGGGGCTTCCCGTGCGGCCTCCGGAGCGGGTTCCCGTACGGCCTCCGGTGGGGACTCCGGTGCGTCGCGGGGCTCCGCCGGCCGGGCCGGGGCGCCGGTCGAGAGCACCGCGCGCGGTCCGTCGGCCGGGTGCCCGAACCGTACGACCGTCCCGGGACCGACCTCCCGCGCCCGGGCGACCCGCAGGCCGTCCGCGAACGTGCCGTTCGTACTGCCCTCGTCCGCCAGGGTCCAGTGGCCGCCCACGGCGCTGAGCACCGCGTGGTGCCAGGACGCCCGGGCGTCCGCGAGCACGATGTCGCTGGTGGGGTCGCGCCCGATGCGATAGACGCGACTCGGGTTCATGAGCGTCGCGTCCCCGTCGATCTCGAGGATCAGATCGGGTGCCGCGGGCACGACGGGCCGCTCTGCCATGCGTGAATTTTATCCGCCGCCGCTGATCGCCGCCCGGGAAGGAGTCGCCGGTAAGGTGGGCGTCCGCCGCGCGAGCGGCCTCAGGGCCTGTCTGACGAGGAGGACGCACCCGTGCCGAAAGGTGTCACCAGGCGGCGGCCCCGCACCCGCGCGGCGCTCCTGAAGGCAGCACTGGAGACCTTCGCCGAGCACGGCTTCCACGCGACGACGATCGAGCAGATCTGCGAACGCGCCGGTTACACGCGGGGCGCGTACTACTCGAACTTCGCGAGCAAGGAAGAGCTCTTCCTCGCCCTCTTCGACGAGCACAGCGAGCGGACCGTACGGCGCCTCGCCGAGTCCATCGACGCGCTGGCGCCCGAGGAGTACACCCTGCCCCGGCTCGCGGAGCTCGCCGCCCGGGTCGAACCGGACGAGCGGGAGTGGTACCTCGTCACCACCGAGTTCACCCTGCACGCCATCCGCGACCCGCAGGCCGCCTGGGTGCTCGCGCGCCACGACGAGCGGCTGCGGGCCGAGATCGCCCGCGGCCTCACCCTCGTGCTGCGCCGCGCCGGACGCGAACTGACCGTGACCGCCGACCGGTTCGCCCGCCTCCTCATCGCCCTGCGCGAGGGCGGTCTCGCGCAGAGCTACGTGGAGCCGGCCGAGCTGCCGCCCGGCACCCTGGAACGGCAGTTCCTCGTCCCGCTCCTGGAGGCGGCGACGCGGGAGGTCCCCGGCCCCTCCGACCGGCCCGGGAGTCAGTCGAAGAGGTCGGGGTCGGACGCGGTGATCTGATCCCACAGGGGGCGCGCCTGGAACCATCCGGCCAGGTGCCCGCCGATCTGCCCCCGGGTGAGGAGGGCCGTCTCGCGGTCGATGAGGTGCGGGGTGCCCGCCGCCATCGCGAGGAGCTGCGCCTGGCAGGAGCGCTCCATGGTGACGAACCACCACACGGCCTCGGCGACGGAGTGGCCGACGGTGAGCAGCCCGTGGTTCTTGAGGATGACCGCCTTGTGGTCGCCGAGGGCCTTGGCGACCCGCTCGCCCTCCTCGGTCTCGTTCACGACGCCCCGGTAGTCGTCGTAGATCCCGTGGTCCTCGAAGAACGCGCAGGCGTCCTGGGTGATCGGGTCGAGCGGGATGCCGAGGCTGGAGAAGGCCTTGCCGTGCAGGGAGTGCGAGTGGGCGGCGGCGACCGCGTCGGGGCGGGCGGCGTGGACCCGGGAGTGGATGACGAACGCGGCCCGGTTCACGGGCCGGCGCCCTTCGAGGACGTTCCCCTCGTGGTCGACCAGGATCAGGTCCGAGGCCTTGATCTGGGTGAAGCTCATGCCGAACGGGTTGACCCAGAAGGCGTTCGGGTCGCCCGGGTCGCGGACGGTGATGTGCCCGGCGACGCCCTCGGAGAAGCCGAACCTCCCGAAGATCCGGAACCCGGCGGCGAGCTGTTCCTTGCGGTACGCGCGCTCCTCCTCGACGGACTCGAAGGTGGGCGGCAGCGGGACGACGGCCCCCTCGGGCAGGGGCCCGACGGCGGCGGCGATCGCGGGCGGCACGGTGCTCATGGCGGCTCCTCGGTGAGCGGGACGCGCGGGTGACGCGCGGGTGGTGCGCGGCGCGCCAAAAGATACAGAGGTGTATCCGATACGCCAATGCATCGGGAGCCGGTGTGGCGTACGGCTCAGCCGCCGACCGGGCCGGACGCCGCTCCGGCGCACGGTCCGGGATTTCGGTGCGCGGTCCCGGACCGGGGCCTCGCTCAGCTCGCGGGAGCGCCGAAGCGGGCCAGGTAGTGCCAGACCTTCTTCACGTCCTGCGGGTCGTACCGCCCCGACCCCGCCGCCTCCTGCACGATCCGCGGGTCGAGCCGGCCGTCGACGGCGATCCGGGCCGCCAGCTCCACGTACTCGGGCCCCCGGAAGTCGGGGTACCGCCGCAGTTCGTCGACGGAGACGCGGAAACCCCCGTGCCACTCCACCCGGCACGGCAGCCGCCGCGCCGCCTCCTCCACCTCCGTACCCCGGTGGCTCGGGTCCAGAACCAGCGCCTCCACGTCCCGCCCGATCACGACCGGTCCGTGGACCTGTGCCTCGATGTAGTCGTCGAGCAGATCCTGCTCGTCGGCCTCGGCGAGGGCTGTCAGCCGCATCCGGGACGCGACGCCGAAGTCGCCGGGCTCCAGGAAGCTGTCGGGGTAGCAGAAGCTCGCGCGCTCCACGGCGGCCGCGGTGAGCCGCAGATGGGCGGAGCCGAAGCGGGGCGCGGCGCCGAAGGGACGGCGGCGGAAGTCGAGCGCGCCGTAGACCGGACGCGCCTTCGCCGGAGCCGCGTCGTACGCCCCGCCGAAGATGCGGCTCTCCCAGTGCCAGCGGTCCCCGCCGGGGCGGGCGGTGAGGCCGCCGTTGCTGGTGCCGGTGACGAACTGGGAGCGGTAGACCCCCTCGTCCGCCAGCCGGTGCAGGAAGTGCGGGTGGAAGTTGAGGGTGACCCGCAGGTCCGGGTCGAGCGGATCGCCGGTGGAGCGGCCGGCGACATGGGCGAGGGCCCGCCGGGCATGATCGTGAAGGGGTGTCATCGGGGCAGTGTGCAGGAGCGGGAGGGGTTGCGGCCCGCGGTTTTCGGTGGCTACGGTCACGGGGAGGGAGAAAGCGCTTTCCCCTTCTTTTTGTCGGACACATCTCCCGCACCTGCCCTGGAGTCCTTCGCGTGACTACCGCCGACGTCCTCGTCTACACCCGCACGGCGGGATACCGCCACGACTCGATCCCCGCCGGCGCCGCCGCTCTCGGCGAACTGGCGGCGGAGCTCGGCCGGGCGGCCGAGGTCACCGAGGACCCGGCGGCCTTCACTCCGGAGCGCCTGGCGAGGTGCGCCGTCGTCGTCCTCCTCTCCACGACGGGGGACGTCCTGACGTCCGAGGGGCGCGCCGCCTTCGAGGCGTACCTCCGGGGCGGCGGCTCCCTCCTCGCCGTCCACGCGGCCGCCAACGCCGAACCCGGCTGGCCCTTCTACGGCGAACTGCTCGGCACCCGCTTCGACGGGCACCCGGAGATCCAGCCGGGCACGGTGCTCGTCGACGACCGGGAACACCCGGCGACCGCCCCGCTTCCGGAGCGCTGGGACCGGACGGACGAGTGGTACAACTTCACCTCGGACCCCCGGACTTCCGGACAGCCCGTACGGGTCCTGGCCCGGGCCGACGAGACCACCTACCGGGGCGGCACCCACGGCGCCGACCACCCGCTGGTCTGGTGCCGGGAGATCGACCGGGGCCGCGTCTTCTTCACCGCACTGGGGCACGCGCCGGAGACCTACGGCGACCCCGTCTTCCGGGCCCACCTCGCGGGAGCCCTGACCTGGCTGACGGCCGATCGCGCTCCGGCGTCCCCCTCGACGTGACTCGACGCCGCCACGCGCCGCCCGGTCCGGACACGCACCACGCGTGCCCGGGCCGGGCGGTTCCGGGCTACGACCCGGGCGGCCTCACCTCAGGTGACGGGTGAAGAACCGGGCCGCGGCGTCCCCCGCGAACTGCGGGACGCCGGTGTGCCCGCCCATGTTGGCGTGGAGGGTCTTCTCCTCGGAGCCGAAGGCGTCGAACAGGTCCAGGGACGCCTGCCGGTCGTTCCCCTCGTCGTCCCACTGCAGCAGGACGTGCAGCGGAATGGTGACCTGGCGGGCCTCCTCGAAGATCGCGCGGGGCACGAAGCTCCCGGCGAAGAGTCCGGCGGCCGCGATGCGCGGCTCGACCACCGCGAGGCGGACGCCGACGGAGATGACTCCCCCCGAGTACCCGACCGGGCCGCCGAGCTCGGGCAGCGTCAGGAGGGCGTCCAGGGCGGCCTGCCACTCCGGGACCGCCCTGTCGACGAGCGGGAGGACGAGGGCGTCGATGATCTCGTCGCTGACCGGCTCGCCGGCTTCCACGGCCCGGCGCATGTCGGCGCGGGCCTGCTCGGCGGCGGCCCAACGGGGCCGGTCGCCGCTTCCGGGGAGCTCGATGGTGGCCGCGGCGAAGCCGTCCGCCGCGGCGCGCCGGGCCCGGTCCGCCAGCCGGGGGTACATCTTGCGCAGTCCGAGCGGGGGGTGGCCGAGCAGGATCAGCGGCGCCGGTGCGGACGCGGACGGGGGCGTCCACAGGATGCCGGGGATCTCGCCGAGGGTGAATTCGCGTTCGAGGACGCCGTCGTCGAGGCGTCGCTCGGAAGTGAATCGCATGGTCGTGCCTTTCGGGAGTGCTCTGGAACGGCGCTCCCGGACGACCTATCGCCCGACCGTGGCCCCAGGGGGGAGCACCCATGTCGATACTGCGTTCACGGGTACCACCTCCTCGTTCTCTCGCACGGCCTCCAGGAAAGTAGCAGCGGCCGCCGCGGTCCGCCAACAGGTTTTCGCGGCAGCCCCCGGCCGGCTAGCCGGCGAACCCGCCCCTGGGCTCGATGATCTCCAGGTTGGTGCCGTCGGGGTCGTTGAAATAGGCGACCTTGGTGCCGAGGGCGGCGTCCGGGGTGACCTCGCCCGCGAGGAACGTGTAGTCGTCGCCGAGGAAGTCGTAGCCGGCCTCCTTCATGCGCTTGTACACGGCGTCGAAGTCCTCGACCTCGAAGCACAGGTGCATGGATCCGGGGCGGTTCGCCGCTCCGTTCGTCCGCCAGCCCACCGGGTCCTGGAACTCGATCAGGTCGATGCCGAGGCCGTCGAGGTTGATCGTGGCGTACCGCAGATGCGCGTCGGGCAGCCCCTGCGACTTGCCGAGGGACGCACTGTGCATGGTTCCCTGCGCGACCGGCGGCCGTCCCGTCAGGGCCTGGTAGAAATCGATCGCCACGTCCAGGTCCGAGACCGAGATCCCGACCCGCGCGCCCCGGGTGAGCCCGATCGGAGTGCTGGAAACAGCCATGACGAATGCCTCTCGTTCGTGAGCTCCGTGCGGATGCTTCTGTGCCCATCCTCCCGAATACTCCGGATCGCGCATCCTTGGGACCGGTCCCGTCCCGGCCGATCGGGCGGCGGGTCACCCCACCGCCCCGCCCCTGTTGCGCCGACGGTCGGGGAGGGGAAGGTTACGGACAGGCCCTAGGGCAGGAGGAGGCACGTCATGGGCATCGCCACCGTGAACCCCGCGACGGGTGAGACGCTGCGCACCTACGAGGCCCACGGGCCCGAGGAGGTCGAGCGGCGGATCGCCGCCGCGCACGAGGCGTACCGCCAGTACCGTACGACCTCCTTCGCCGAACGCTCCCGGCTCCTGCGCGCCGCCGCGACCCTCCTCGACGAGGACACCGAGGACATCGCCCGCACCATGACCACCGAGATGGGCAAGCCGATCGTCGCCGCCCGCGCGGAGGCCGCCAAGTGCGCGAAGGCCATGCGCTGGTACGCCAAGCACGCGGAGGAACTGCTCGCCGACGAGCACCCGGCCGAGAGCGACGTCCAGGACTCGGGCGCCGACGTGGCCCGGGTCCACTACCGGCCCCTCGGCCCGATCCTCGCCGTCATGCCGTGGAACTTCCCGCTCTGGCAGGTGATCCGCTTCGCCGCGCCCGCGCTCATGGCGGGCAACACCGGCCTGCTCAAACACGCCTCCAACGTGCCGAGGACCGCGCTCTACCTGGGCGACCTCTTCCGCCGCGCCGGATATCCCGACGGCTGCTTCCAGACCCTCCTCATCGGCTCCCGCGAGGTCGAGGGCGTCCTCCGGGACCCCCGGGTGGTGGCCGCCACCCTCACCGGCAGCGAACCGGCCGGCCGGTCCGTCGCCGCCGTCGCGGGCAGCGAGGTGAAGAAGACCGTCCTGGAGCTCGGCGGCAGCGACCCGTACATCGTCATGCCCTCCGCCGACATCGTCGGAGCCGTGAAGACCGCCGTCACCGCGCGCGTACAGAACAACGGGCAGTCCTGCATCGCCGCCAAACGGTTCATCGTCCACCACGACGTGTACGACGACTTCTCGGAGCGCTTCACCGCCGCCATGAACGCCCTCACCGTCGGCGACCCCCTCGACGAGTCCACCGACGTCGGCCCCCTCGCCACCGAGCAGGGGCGGGCCGACCTGGAGGCGCTCGTCGACGACGCCGTCGAGCGCGGCGCCACCGTCCTCTGCGGCGGACAGCGCCCGGAGGAGCCGGCGCTCCGGAACGGCTGGTACTACCGGCCCACCGTCCTCACCGGCATCACGCCGGAGATGCGGATCCACCACGAGGAGACCTTCGGCCCGGTCGCCACGGTCTACCCGGTCCGTGACGTCGAGGAGGCCGTGACCGTAGCCAACGACTCCCCGTTCGGGCTCAGTTCCAACGTCTGGACACGATCCCAGGAGGACGTCGCGTTCTTCGTCCGCGACCTGGAGGCGGGCGGCGTCTTCGTCAACGGCATGACGGCCTCGCACCCGGCGCTCCCCTTCGGCGGGATCAAGCGCTCGGGGTACGGACGGGAACTCTCCGGCCACGGCATCCGCGAGTTCTGCAACGCGACCACGGTCTGGCAGCGCGCCTGAGAGGGCGCCCGCGTGAAGCGCCACCGCTTCCTCAGCCCCGTGTCCACTCCAGCAGCCGCTCCACCGGCCAGGTGTTGATCACCCGCTCCGGTGGGACCCCGCACTCCTCGGCCCGCGCGCAGCCCAGGATCTGCCACTCCAGCTGGCCGGGCGCGTGGGCGTCCGTGTCGACGGCGACGTACGTGCCCGCCGCGACCGCCGTCCGCAGCAGCCGGCGCGGCGGATCGAGGCGCTCCGGACGGCTGTTGACCTCCACCGCCGTGCCCGCCTCGGCGCAGGCGGCGAAGACGCGCTCCGCGTCGAACTCGGACTCGGGCCGCAGCCGTCCGCCCGCCACCAGGCGCCCCGTGCAGTGACCGAGCACGTCCATCAGCGGGTCGCGCACGGCCCGTTCGAGGCGGCGGGTCATCGACCTGGCGTCCATCCGGAGCTTCGAGTGGACCGAGCCGACGACCAGGTCGAGGCGGTCGAGCAGCTCCGGTTCCTGGTCGAGCGAGCCGTCGTCCAGGATGTCGCACTCGATCCCGGTGAGCAGCCGGAACGGCGCCCACTCCTCGTTGAGCCGCGCCACCACGTCCAGTTGGAGCCGCAGGCGCTCGGGGGACAGGCCCCGCGCCACCGTGAGCCGCGGCGAGTGGTCGGTGAGGACCGCCCATTCGTGCCCGATCGCCGCCGCCGTCCGCCCCATGGCCTCGATGGTGGCGCCGCCGTCGGACCAGTCCGAGTGCAGATGGCAGTCACCGCGCAGGGCCGCCCGCAACGCCTCGCCCGCGCGGCCGTCCGCCCCTGTGGGCCCCGGTGAGGCTTCCGACTCCTCCTCCAGGTGCGCCAGATACTCCGGCACCCGGCCCTCCAGGGCCTCGCGCACCACCGCCGCCGTCTTCGGTCCGACGCCCTTCAGCGACTCCAGGGTGCCGGCGGCCGCCCGCCGGGCGGCCTCGCCCTCCGGCAGGGCCGCGACGACCGTGGCGGCGGTCCGGAAGGCGCGCGCCCGGTAGCCCGGCGCCTGGGCGCGTTCCAGCAGGAACGCGATGCGGTTCAGCGCGGCCACGGGGTCCACGGCGGCCTCCTCACCCACCGCCGGATGCGGATTCGACGGCCACCGGCGCGGGTCCGATCTCGCACCACACCGCCTTGCCCTCGCCGCGCGGCTCCACGCCCCACCGGGAGGCCAGCGCGTCGAGCAGGAGCAGCCCCCGGCCCGAGGTGGCGGCCTCGCCGGGAGTGCGCCGCCGGGGCCAGGCGCTCGACCGGTCCTGCACCGAGAGCCGTACCCGCCGCACCGGCTCGGGCAGCACCTCCAGCGTCAGCACCGCTCCGCCCTCGGTGTGCAGCAGCACGTTCACGAGCAGCTCGCCCGTCAACAGCTCGGCGTCGTCGGCGAGTTCCGGCATGCCCCAGTCGCGGAGCGCCTGCCCGACGGCCGCCCGCGCGTCCGAGAGGCCCTGCGGGTCGGCCTGGTGGATGTACTGGTGGATGCGCGGCGCCCGGGGCGTGCCCGGGTCCGGGCTGCGCCGCAGCACGAGGAGCGCCACGTCGTCGCCCGAGCCCCACCGCTCCCAGAGGCGCTCGGAGAGGTGGTCGGCGAGCGCCTCCGCCTGCGGCGGACCGCTGGCGATCGCGCCCGAGAGCGCGGCGAGACCGGACTCGATGTCCGAGCCGGGCTGCTCGACGAGCCCGTCCGTGCAGAGCACCAGCGTCTCGCCGGGCACGAGGTCGAGCCGTGTCTCCGGGAACTCCTCGTCGCCGAACACGGTCGCGAGACCCAGCGGGAGCCCGCCCCGCAGCTTCGGCTGCCCCACCCGGCCGTCGGTGTGCCGAATCAACGGACCGAGATGCCCGGCCCGTACGGCGCGCAGGGCGCCGCTCGCCAGGTCCACCTGCGCGTACGTACAGGTCGCGAAGCGGTTGGTGTCCAGCTCGGCGAGGAACCGGGAGGCCCGGGCGAGGACGGTCGACGGGGCGTGCCCCTCTCCGGCGTACGCGCGCAGGGCGATCCGCAACTGCCCCATGATGGCGGCGGCGTGCGTGTCGTGGCCCTGGACGTCGCCGACGACGATCCCGACCCGGCCGCGCGGCAGCGGGATCACGTCGTACCAGTCGCCGCCGACCTGCCGTCCGCTCCACGCCGCGTGGTAGCGGACGGCGATCTCGCCGCCGGTGAACTGCGGGATCCGGCGCGGCAGCATCGTCGCCTGGAGCCCGGTGGCCAACTCCCGCTCCTCGTCGAAGAGGATCGCCCGCTGGAGCGACTGGGCGACGATCGCCGCGAGGCCGAGCGCGAGGTTGCGCTCGTCGGCGTTGAAGGAGGTGCGGCCCCGGTAGAACAGGGCCATGCCGCCGAGCGAACGCGCCTGTGCCACCAGCGGGAGGTAGCAGGCGGCCCGGAACTCCAGGTGCGGCAGGTAGGGGGCGAGCTCGGGGAAGTCCCGCCCCAGCGAAGGGAACGAGGAGACGAACCGGGGCCGCCCGCTCAGCACCGCCTCGGCCAGCGGCAGTTTCCGGTCGAGGCGACGGCTGCGGAAGTCGTCGAGGACGTCGAGGGACTCCCCGCTGAGCGCGATGATGTTGAGCGAGCCGTTCTCGACGAGGCCGAGGGCGAGACCGTCCGCGCCGAGCCGGGCGAGGCCGCCCGGGCCGGTCAGGGCGGCGGTCACGTCGTCCACGGTCACCGCGCGCGACAGCGCGTTCGTCGTCCGCTCGACGATGTTCGTCTGGACCTCGCGCCGCTTCTCCAGCTCCTGCACGAAGGCGAAGTGCGCGACCTCGGCGGTCGTGTCCCGCACGATGCCGACGATCCGCCGGGCCCGGCCGTCCGGCGAGCGAAGGATCCGCGCCTGCACATGCGTCCAGTGGGGTGACCCGTCGGCCTGCGGGATGGGGAAGTGCGCCGTGTACGAGACCGCGCCACTGCGTACGGCCTGCCGTACGACGTCCTCCAGCTTGACCTGCTCGTCGGGCGCCAGGCGCGTCACGATCGACACCGGTCGTCCGTCGAAGGTGTCCGGGGCCACGCCGAAGATCAGCAGCCCGGACTCGTCGACATCGATGGTGCCCGTGTCGAGATCCCAGTCGAAGCTGCCGGTCCGGTTCATGGCGAGCCACTCGGCGGGCCCGATCTCGCCACTGCGCGTACGCCGGTCGTCATCGGTCATCCTCCCCATTGTCGAACCCGCACCCCGCGGACGCCATGGCGGTGACACGGCGTGGCGCGAGTTCGCCGCGACGAAGTGGACCGGACCGGCCGGGAGGGCGACGGAACTCCCCCCGCCCGCGCCGGGGCAGAATGGGCCGGTGCAGCCGCCGCCCTACCGTGTTCTCGGTCCGTGCCAGGCCTTCCGTACCGACGACGGGACGGAGGCGGTCCTGAGCGGTGCCAGGCTCCGGGCCCTCCTCGCCGCGCTCGCCGCGGCCGGCGGGCGCGCGGTGGGCCCCGGCGCCCTGATCGACCAGGTGTGGGCCGACGGTGACCCGGCCGACGACCAGGACCGCACGGCGGCGCTCCAGGCCCTCGTCGGCCGCCTGCGCCGGGCCCTCGGCCGCGAGGCCGTCGTCTCCGCCCCCGGCGGCTACCGGCTGGCCGCCGACCCGGACGCCGTCGACCTGCACCGCTTCGAACGGCTCGCCGCCGAGGGCGCCGCCGCGCTCGCCGCCGGCCACGCGGACCGGGCGGCCACGCTCCTCGACGAGGCCCTGGGCCTCTGGCACGGGCCCGCCCTCGCGGATCTGCCCGGCCGGGACACCGACCCCCTGGTCGTACGGGTCGAGCAGCGGCACGCGCAGGCGCGGCGTGACCGGCTCGCCGCCGACCTGGCCCTCGGACGGGCCGAGGCCGTGCTCGCGCCCCTCGCCGCGTTCGCCGCCGGACAGCCGCTCGACGAACCCCTCCAGGCCCTGCGGATCCGCGCCCTGCGCGCGGCCGGACGGCCCGCCGAAGCCCTCGCCGCGTACGAGGAGGTCCGCACGGCCCTCGCGGACCGGCTCGGCACGGACCCGGGACCGGAACTGCGCTCCCTCCACGCCGAACTCCTCAGGGAGGACGGGTCCGTGCCGCCCCCGCCACCCGCTCCGTCCGCGCCGGCCGGCACCCTTCCCGCCCGCCTGACCTCGTTCATCGGCCGGGCCGACGAATTGGACTCGCTCGCCGCCGCCTGGGACGGGCGACGGCTCGTCACCCTCACCGGGCCGGGCGGCGTGGGCAAGACGCGGCTCGCCCTGGAGGCGGCCGGGACGTACGAGGGTCCCGTCCACCTCGCCGAACTCGCCTCCGTACGCGGGGAGTCCACGGTCGCCGCCGCCGTCCTCACCGCGCTCGGGGCCCGCGAGACCCAGCTCTGGCACGCCCCGGCCGTCCCCCCGGCCGACCCGAAGGACCGGTTCGCGGCCCTCGTCGAGCACTGCGCCGGGCGCCGGATGCTGCTGCTCCTCGACAACTGCGAGCACGTCGTCGCCGAGGCGGCGGAGCTCGCGCAGGCGCTCCTCACCCGCTGCCCGGGCGTGACCGTCCTCGCGACGAGCCGCGAGCCCCTGGGGGTGCCGGGGGAGGAGGTGCGGCCGCTGGGCCCGCTGCCCGTGGACATGGCGCTGCGGCTCCTCGGGGAGCGGGGCGCGGCCGCGCGACCGGGCTTCCGGGTGGCGGAGGACCCGGAGGCGGCGGAGGAGGTCTGCCGCCGGCTCGACGGACTGCCGCTGGCGATCGAACTGGCGGCGGCGCGGCTGCGGATGCTGTCGGTACGGCAGATCGCGGACCGGCTCGACGACCGGTTCCGCCTGCTGACCTCGGGCGCGCGGACGGTGCTACCGCGTCAGCAGACCCTGCGGGCGGTGGTGGACTGGTCGTGGGAGCTCCTCGACGAGGCCGAACGGGCGGTGCTGCGACGACTCGCGGTCTTCACGGGCGGGTGCGACCTGACGGCGGCGGAGACGGTCTGCACGACCGCCGCGCCCGCGCCCACCGCCGCGCGGGAAACCCCGGGTGCCGGCGTGCGGGGCGTGCGGGAAACCCCGGCCGCCGGCCTGCCGGACGTGCCGGGTGCGCGGGGCGCCGGTCTGCCGGAGGTGCGGGAGGGGCGGGGTGCCGGCCTGCCGGGCGCGCCGGAGGTGCGGGGCGCCGGTACGCCGGACGTGCGAGCCGGTGATGTGCCAGGTGTTCCGGGCGCCGACGTGCGGGGCGTGCCGGACGCGCCGCCGGGTGGCGACGTGCCCGCCGTCGGTGTCCTGGACGTGCTCGGTGCTCTGGTCGACAAGTCGCTGGTGGTGGCCGCGCCCGACGGCGGTGGGATGCGCTTCCGGCTCCTGGAGACCGTGGCCGAGTACGCGGGGGAGCGGCTGGACGAGGCCGGGGAGCGGGCGGCGGCGGAGCGGCGGCACCTCACGTACTACCGGGAGCTCGCCCGCCGGACCGAACCGGAGATGCGCGGCCCCGGCCAGGTCGACGCCATCGCCCGCTTCGAGCGGGAGCACGACAACCTGCGCGGCGCCCTCCGGACGGCCGTCGCGCTCGGCGACGAGCAGGAGCTGCTCTGCCTGGTCCACGCGCTCAGCTGGTTCTGGCAGCTCCGCAACCACCAGGCCGACGCCCGCACCTGGGCCGCAGAGGCCGGCCGCCTCGGCCCCGACCCCTTCCAGGAGCCCGTCCGCCCCGCCGAGCCGCTGGAGGGCCGGTGCGTGGACGTGCCGCCGCCGTGGACCGGCGAGCGGCTGTGGGAGGCCCGGCGCGGCGGCCGGCTGTACGCCCTCGCGACCGAGGGCGGCGAGGGCGCCACCGCCCTGGAACGGCCCGAGACCCGCGCCCGGCTCGCCGCCCTGGTCGCCGCGTACCGCCCCGGGCTCCCGCAGACCTGCCACCAGCCGGGCACGATGTGGTACTTCGCCCGGCTCATGACCGGAGAGCTCACCGGCCTCGACGAGGCCCTGACCCTGATCGTCGACGCCTGCCGTACCCACGGCACCGGCTGGGACCTGGGCTTCGCCCTCCTCATGCGGGCCAAGCTCGTCGGCCGGGGCGCCGACGCCGCCGAGGCGCTCGCCCTCTTCGAGGCCGCAGGGGACTCCTGGGGGATCGCGGAGTCCCTCGCCGCCCGGGGCGAGGCCTACGAGCGGGAGGGCCGGCTCGCCGAGGCGGCGGCCGACTTCGAGCGGGCCACCGACGCCGCCGCCCGCGTCGGAGCGCGCTCCCAGGTGCCCGTCTTCACGGCCCGCCTCGCGGCCGTACGGCTCCGGCTCCGCCCGGAGGGGGACGCGGCGGCCGAGCGGCTCCTGGTCGAGGCGGCCGACGAGGCCGGGCAGTGGGGCGCCGAGGCCGCCGGCAGCGGCAGGCTGCTGCTCGCCCAGCACTACGGCAACACCGGGCGCACCGCCCTCGCCCGCGCGCAGCTCTCCCTCCTGGAGGAGGAGTTCGGGGACGTCACACCGGCGCTCTTCTGGGGTCTGGTCGGCGGGACGTGGGCGTGGCTCGACTGCCTCGACGGCGCCTACGACCGGGCCCTGTCACGCCTCGCCCGGGCCGTCGTGGACATCGAGACCCTCGCCCACCTGGTCGCCCCGCACCTCGTCGTCGCCCAGTTCGGGACCGCCGCCTGGGCCCGTGGCGGCCGTGGTGGGCCGGGCGACGCCGAGACGGGGGTCCGGCTCCTCGGCGCGTACGACGCCCACGCCGGCTCCGACACGGGCGGCGGCTTCCGCCCCTTCACCCCGGAGACCGAGACCGCGATCCGGGCCCGCGCCGAGGCGGTGCTCCGCGCGGCCCTGCCCCCGGAGGCGTACGCCCGTGGCCACGAGGAGGGCGCCGGCCTCTCCCTCAGGACGGCCGCCGCCCTGGTCCGGGACGGGGAGGACCCCGGCCGGGGACCCGGCACGCGGTGACGCGACCCGGACGGCGGGGCCCGGGTCAGTCGCCGGTGCAGCCCCAGAAGCACAGCTCCGTCGGGCTGCCCTCGGCATCGTGGACGACCGTGCAGCAGCCGGAGCCGCGGCCGAACGGAGGGAACCAGCCGTCACCGGCCCGCTTCAGGGCCTGCTCGACGACCTCCCGCACGGGCCGCGCCGTCCCGAACAGTTCGACGGCCTCCGCCGCCTCGACCACCCTCACGTCGCCGGGCTCCTCCATGTCCTCCTCGCAGCGGACCACGCGCTCGACGTCCAGCACCGAATGCGCCGGCTCCTCCTCCAGCCAACCGCTCGCCACCAGCGCCGCCAGGCTCTCGACGCCCCCTTCCCGGTAGTACGCGGCATCACCGGCGAAGACCTCTTCGCGAAGCTCGTCCAGCGCGTCCTGCTCACTCCGCCGGTAAGGCGTGAAGTACGACCATCTGCTTGCTCCCATGCCCGCGAACCCTACTGACGGCTAGGCCTGCGACAGGCGCTCGCGGGCCTCGGCCAGGTCCTCCGGGGTCGGCGCGTCGTCCTGGGTGAGGCGGCGGCGCCAGTACCCCGTGAAGTGGACCGAGCGCCGGTCGACGCCCCGCTCCTCGACGAGGTGCCGTCGCAGCCCGCGCACCGCCGAGGCCTCGCCCGCCAGCCAGGCGTACGGCCGGCCGGCCGGCAGGTCGTCCGCCCGCACGGCCTCGACCGGCGAGTCGCCGTCGCGCAGAGGGCGCACGGTCAGGTCGCCCGCCGTGGGCAGCGGCTGCTCCTCGGCCGCGTCGGGCACCTGCACGTACGCGAGGGCCCGGTGGCCCGGCGGCAGCGCGGCGACGACCGTGGCGAGCGCGGGGAGCGCGCAGGCGTCGGCGTACAGGAGCGTCCAGTCGCCTGCGCCCGGGTCGACGGGGACCGCGAACGCCGCCGACGGCCCGAACATGCCCAGCGTGTCCCCGGGGCGCGCGGCCCGCGCCCAGCGGGTCGCGGGGCCCGCGTCCTCGCCCTCCCCGTGGAGGAAGAAGTCGACGTCGACGGTTCCGGCCACCGGGTCGTGCGCCCGGAGGGTGTAGCTCCGCATCCACGGACGTTCTTCCTCCGGAAGAGCCGCGTAGGCCCCGTACCAGCGCATGACGTCGCCGTCGGGCCCGGGTGCCGGCAGCACCGGCTCGGCCTGGCCCGGCCGGGGGAAGAACAGCTTCACCTGCTGGTCGGGGCCTGCGAGGGCGAGGCCGTCGAGGCTCGGGGCGCCGAGGGTGACGCGGCGCATGCGCGGGGTCACCGGGCGGACGGCGATCACCCGCAGACGGTGCAGGGGCAGGGGCTGGGACATCGTCGGCTCCTCGGGCGGGGCGGGGGACGGGCCCCACCTTCGCCGGGCCCGTCGACACGCCGTCGACATCCCGTCGACACGGGGTGACCGCCCCGGGCGGCGCGGACGGCTCCGAAGGCGGCCCCGGATGCGCGCACGGGGACCGGACACGAGAATGGCGAGTGCCGGACGAACACGTAGGAGGCGGCATGAACGCTGAGCCCGACAAGACGTTCCTGGGGGAGCGTCCGACGCCCGACAAGCAGCTGCACGCCGGCCCGGAGGGCGGCGAGTTCACGGCCGAGGATCTGGTCCTCGCCTCCGGCCGTGACGTGAATCCGAAGACCCTCGCCTGGGCGGAACGCCGCATGGCGGAGAAGGGGCGCGCCTCCATGGAGGAGCTTCTGCCGTAGGACCTGGCCGGCCCGCGGGCCGGTTCCTCGCCCTTCCCCTCCCGTAGACCCCGGATCGGTCCGCACCGAACCGGGGTCCCGGGCGTCCCGGAGGAGTCCCGGGGCTTCCGCATTTATGGAACACGTTCTACCGTGTCCGCCGTCGCGCGTCGCACCGCACGGGGACGCAGCGGACGCCGCAGGACGCCGCCGGACGCCGCCACGGGAGGACGCCATGCACCTCGAGTACACGCCCGCACAGAACGGTCTGCGCGCCGAGCTGCGGGCGTACTTCGCCGAACTGGTCCCGGACGACGTCCACACCCGCTACACGGACCCGGCCGCCCAGAAGCGCTTCTACCGCGAGACCGTGCGGCGCCTCGGCTCCGACGGCTGGCTCGGGGTGGGCTGGCCCACCGAGTACGGCGGGCGCGGCCTGACCCCCATGGAACAGTTCATCTTCTTCGACGAGGCCGCGCAGGCCGGCGTACCGCTGCCGCTGATGGCGCTGAACACCGTCGGCCCGACGATCATGCGCTACGGCACGGTCGAGCAGAAGGCGTACTTCCTGCCCCGCATCCTCTCCGGCGAGATCGACTTCGCCATCGGCTACAGCGAGCCCGACGCGGGCACCGACCTGGCCGCCCTGAAGACCCGCGCGGTGCGGGACGGCGACACGTACGTCGTCAACGGCCAGAAGATCTGGACGACGAACGGCGACACCGCCGACTGGGTCTGGCTCGCCGTCCGCACGGACCCCGACGCCCCGCCGCACAAGGGCATCACCATGCTCCTCGTGCCGACGAGCGACCCCGGATACTCCTGCACGATCATCAACACCCTTGCCTCGCACGACACCACCGCGAGCTACTACGACGACGTCCGCGTCCCGGTCTCCCGCCGCGTCGGCGAGGAGAACAAGGGCTGGCGGCTCATCACCAACCAGCTCAACCACGAGCGCGTCACCCTCGCCGCCCACGGCACCATGGCGATCCGCGCCCTCCACGACGTCCGGCGCTGGGCCGCAGACACCCCGCTCTCCGACGGCCGCCGCGTCATCGACCTGCCGTGGGTCCGCCGTGCCCTGGCCCGCACCCACGCCCGCCTCGACGCGATGAAGCTCCTCAACTGGCAGATGGTGAACGCCGTCCAGCACGGCACCCTCACCCCCCAGGACGCCTCCGCGGTCAAGGTCTACGGCTCCGAGGCCCGCCGCGACGCCTACGCCGCCCTCATGGAGGTCGTCGGCGCCGCGGGCGCCCTCAAGGAGGGCTCGGCGGGCGCCGTCCTCCACGGCGAGCTCGAACGCGGCTACCGCTCCGCCGTCATCTTCACCTTCGGCGGTGGCAACAACGAGATCCAGCGCGAGATCATCTCCTGGATCGGCCTGGGCATGCCCCGCGTCCGCCGCTAGGGCCTGCCTTTCGGCTCGGGGAGCACGGGCCGGTCGGCACCGCCGAGGCCGTCCGCCAGGGGAGGAACACATGAGTCATCTCGACGTCGTCCGGCTGCTGGGTCTCGACGCCCCGGTGCGGCCGGAGGGAGAGAGGTACGGCCAGGTCGTCCCCGAGGACTTCGAGCTGCTGGTCCGGGCGCTGCCGCAGGGGGTGATCGCGGGTGCCGTGCTGCTCGGCGGGTCAGACGTCCCCGTACGCTCCCTGGAGGACTTCACACGGGACACCGCGCTGCGCGTCGCGGACATGAAGGCGGCCCTGGAAAGCCGCGAGCAGGAGCTCTGGGCGCCGCTGCACCCGCGGCCCCACGGCATGGTGCCCTGGGGCCGCACCGCCAACGACGGCGTGCTGCTGTGGGACACCACCGCCGCCGACACCGCGGACTGGACGACCGTCCTCACGGACACCGACTTCCAGTTCTGGCTGGACCTCCCCTTCTCCGCCTCGGAGTTCGTCGCGCGGGCCGTCACGGGACGTGCCGAGGGGACGCCCGCCTTCGAGACGTACCAGGAGTACGAGTCGGGCACTTTCTGGAAGGTCGCCGAGGACAAGCGCGCGACGGCCACGGTGCTGGCTAACCGTGGCATCGGGGCGGTCGAGGAGATCGTCACCCGTGTGCGGAGCATCGGCGTTCCGGGCGTCCGGCAGTACGCGGAGGAGCTGCTCGGCCGGGCGGCCGGGTCGTTCGGCGCGCTCCCGGAGGACTACCTGGCGGTCATGCGGGAGTTCCCCGGCGGCGTCGTCGCCGGCGTCCGGGTCTTCCCCGTCTCGGCGGGGCCCGGGACCCCGGGGCTGCGCCGGCCGGCCGAGGACGGGCTGTTCCTGCAGTGGGGAGAGGCCGGGGGCCGGGCGCTCGGCTGGCTCACCGCCAAGGGTGCCCCCGAGGAGTGGCGCGTCGCCCGCGTCGAGCCGGACGGCTCGGCCCTCACCTGCCTGGAGGACCGGACCTTCGCCGCGTTCCTGCGACGCCGGCTGCGGGGCGACGACTCGCCGTTCTGACCCGCAGGGCGGCCCCGTCGCTCAGCGGTACTCGCAGAGGTAGGCGGTCTCCACCGCGACCGTCAGCTGGAACCTGCTGTCCCCGGGGACCTCGAAGCGGTCCCCGGCGGCGAAGGTCTTCCACGCGTCGGCGCCCGGCAGCCTGACCGTCAGAGCGCCGCTGACCACGTGCATGGTCTCCGGAGCGGCGGTGCCGAACTCGTACTCGCCCGGGGCCATGACGCCGATGGTCGCCGGGCCCTCCTCCTGCGTGAAGGCGATCGACTTGACCGAGCCGTCGAAGTACTCGTTGACCGTGAACATGGGACATCCTCGCGGGAGATCGGGCGTGACGGGCGGCCGGTCCATCGCGTACCGGCCACGGGTAGGGGCACCCTAACGGCGCGGAGGCGTTCCACCGGCCGCCCGGCCGGTGGGTCTCACATGCTGGATGAATCGGTCCGGCCGATGGTCAGGTCGTCGGGCGTCCGCCGAAGGACCAGTCGTGGACCTCGATGTCGGCGTACCGCTCGGGGGTCCGCAGGACGGCCGCGGCCGTCGCCGCGTCCGGGGCGCGGACCAGGGCCGCCGTGCCCAGCCAGGTGGTGCCGTCGTCGGCCAGCAGGGGGCCGTAGGCGATCAGGTCGTCCCGGTCCGACGGACCGGGCGGAGGGGTGAGGTCGACGGGCTCGCCCTCCCCGAGGCCCAGGACCAGGTAGCGGTTGCCGCCCTCGCGGCCTCCGGGGAACTCCCACATCGTCCGCCCCAGCGTGTTGCGCCATCGCCGGAGCAGGACGTCCCGGTACACCCCGGCCTGGTAGTTGGGCTCGTCGAAGGCGAACGCCCGGGCCGCGGCGGCGTCGGGCAGGTCGACGATGTGCACGCTCCCGGTGCACTTCTCGCCCGTCGCGTCGAAGGTCGGCCCGCGCGCGACGAGCTGCTCCGCGAAGCCGTCCATGTACGTCCAGTGCGCTTCGAGGAGGGCCTGCCGCAGGGGCATGGACGCGGACCGGTCGCGGTGGTAGCAGAGGTATTCCATGGGGCACAGGATGTGGTGCCCGGGACGATCATGTCGAGGGAACGGGGCTCCTCGTCACGGCCCGGCGCCCTCGTCGTCCCAGGAGCGTCCGTGGTCCGCCGCGTACGCCCTGAAGACCTCGTCGGCAGGCCCGCCGGTGCGCAGGAAGCGCTCGTCGAGGACGGTGGCCAGGTCGTCGAGCGCCGTGCGCAGGACCGACGCGGAGAGCCGGACGTCCGGATGACGGGCCCGCCCGGCCCGCTCCACCAGACCGACGGCGTGGCCGAGCCGGCCGGCCAGGCAGATGTTCTCCTCCCCGTCGTAGAAGTAGTACGACTCGGCGTACTGCAGGAAGTCGACGGTGACGGTCGAGAGCGCCGAGGCGAGGCCGTCCAGGAGCGCGGCGCCCCCGGCGGAGTCGAGGGCCCCGGTCGTGAGGCGGCTGCGGCCCAGGTGGGACAGGCGCAGCGCGAGCGCCCTGCGGCGGGCGAGGGCCGGGTAGATGCCGAGGACCCAGGCGACGGTCGCCGACAGCAGGGCGAAGCCCACCAGGGCCTCCAGCGGGGCGAGCACACGCAGCCATTCCGAGGTCGGCGCGATGTCACCGAGGCCGAGGGTGGCCAGGGTGACCAGCGAGACGTACAGCGCGTCGACGGGGCCCGCGTGCTCGGCGGGCGCGAGCCCCGGGGCGTACGAGAAGTCCTCCGGCATGGAGGGCCAGTAGACGAGCCCCCAGCCGACGGCGACGACGAACGCCCAGACGGCGACGACCGCCATCATGCCCACCGGCCCCGCCAGACCGACCGGCCGCCACCGCTTCCCGTGGTGGGCCGAGAGCCGCCAGACGCCCCGCATCACCAGTCTGCTCAGACCGCCGTGCCGGGTGGGGTGCCAGATGGTGTGGAAGACGTCCCGCAGGACGAACAGGATCAGCGCCGCTCCGGCGAGGACGGACAGCCACGTCATTCCGGCACCGTCCGCGTGGGCGGTTCGACAAACTTGCTGGCCATGGTTCGAGGATGCGCGGCCGGACGGCGGCCCGCACGGGGACGGTGGCGCTCACCGTGGAAGAGGGCCTGTCCCGACCGGTTCCGCGGGGCACGTTCCGTGCGTAGCCTGAGCGCCATGAGGCAGGATGCCGACCCCGGGCTCTTCGGTCCCCGTTCCGTGACCTGGCAGCTGCACAGCGACCCGGTGATGTGGATCGCCGGCGTCCGGGCCCTCTGGCTCCAGGCGCTGCACCCCGTCGCCGTCCGCGGCGTCATGATCAACAGCGGTTTCCGGGACGACCCCTGGGGCCGGCTGATGCGGACCGCGGACTTCGTCGGGACCCTCAGCTACGGGACCACCGAAGCCGCCGAGGCGGCCGGCGCCCGCGTCCGGCGGATCCACCGGCTGCTCGGCGTCGACGACCCCGAACTGCTGCTCTGGGTCCACTGCGCCGAGACCGACTCGTACCTCTCGGTCGCCCGCCGCTCCGGGATCCCGCTCACCGACGCCGCGGCCGACCGGTACGTCGACGAGCACCGCACCTCGGCCCGGCTCGTCGGCCTCGACCCGGACACCGTCCCCGCCTCCACCGCCGGCCTCGCCGCCTACTTCGAGGCGGCACGCCCCGGACTGGCCGCAGGACCGGACGCCCGGACCGTCGCCGACTTCCTCCGCCGTCCGCCGGTGAAACCCGTCCTGGTACCGGCGCGCGAGGTGATCTGGCGGCGCGTCACCGCGCTCGCGTACGACACCCTGCCCCCCTACGCCCACGCCCTCTACGGCCGCCCCGCCCCGCCCCCGGAGACCGTCACCCGCCGGCTCGTCGCGACGGCCGGCCTCCTGCGCCGCGTCCCCGCCCGGCTGCGCTGGCGGCTGCCGCCCCGGCACATCCTGCGCGCCGTGGACCGGCTCGGCCCGGAGACCCGGCCCGACCCGTACGCGTACCCCGCCCCGTATTCACTGTCCGACCGGACGGCCATACTGGAGGAGCCGAGGAGGCAGTACGGAATCGACGGGGGCGGCAGCACACGATGGGGGACTCCAGACTGATCCAGGGCCGGTACCGCCTGCACGAGGTCATCGGTCGCGGAGGCATGGGCGAGGTGTGGCGCGCCACCGACGAGGCGCTCGGGCGCGGCGTCGCCGTCAAGTGCCTCAAACCGCTCGGACCGCAGCAGGACCCGCAGGTCCTCACCGTGGTGCGCGAGCGCTTCCGCCGCGAGGCCCGGGTGGCGGCGGCGCTCCAGCACCGGGGCATCACCGTCGTGCACGACTTCGGTGAGTACGACGGCGTGCTGTTCCTCGTCATGGAGCTCCTGGAGGGGCGCAACCTCAGCCAGCTCCTCGTCTCCAACGACCAGCATCCGCTGCCCGTGGAGGACGTCGTCGAGATCGCCGACCAGGTCGCCGACGCCCTCGCGTACACGCACCGGATGGGGATCGTGCACCGCGACCTGAAGCCCGCGAACATCATGCGGCTGCGGGACGGCACGGTGAAGATCTGCGACTTCGGGATAGCGCGACTCGGCGCCGACATGGGCTTCACCTCCAAGCTCACCGGGACCGGCATCGCCATGGGGACGCCGCACTACATGTCCCCGGAGCAGATCGGCGGCGGCGAGGTCGACCACCGCAGCGACCTCTACTCGCTGGGGTGCGTGCTGTACGAACTGGCCACCGGCGCCCCGCCCTTCGACCTCGGCGACTCCTGGGCCATCCTCATCGGCCACCGGGACACGGTGCCGAGCCCGCCGCGCGCGCACCGCGCCGAGCTGCCCGACTACTTCGACCGGATCGTCGTCGACCTGCTCGCCAAGGTCCCCGAGGAGCGGCCGGCCGACGCGGGCGACCTGCGCCGCCGGATCGTCTCGGGCCGCTTCACCCCGGCCCCGTTCCCGTCGCCGGCCGGGGCGCCCCCGCTCCCCGCCCTGCCGCTGACCGTTCCCATGCCCGTCCCCCTCCCCGAGAGCGCCCCCGTCGCCGGGGCGGCGGCCCCCGCGCCCGCGTGGGCCCGGGGCATCACCGGCGGGCACCGCCCGGCGGCGGCCGTCGGCGGCCCGCGCCCGGCCGCCCAGGATCCCGCCGCGGCCGTCCTCACCACCGAGTGGACCACCGCGGCACCCGGCAGCACGCCGCCGCCCGCCCCCGCGCCCTCCGCGGAGCTGGTCGCGGTGCTCGCCGGCCGGTTCCGGGCCGGGATGGGGCTCGGCCGGCTCGGCCGCTGGGACGAGGCCGAATCCGTGCACCGGTCCGTCGCCCGGGACCGCGCGCGGGCCCTCGGCGAGGACCACCCCGACACCCTGACCAGCCGTTACGAGGTCGGGTTCGCCCTCGCCCGGCTCGACCGCCCCGCCGACGCCCTGCGGATCTTCGCCGAGGTCGCCGAGGCCCGCGCCCGCGTCCTCGGCGACGACCATCCCGACACCCTGGCGGCGCGGCAGGAGCGGGCCTACGCCCTGGGCCGCCTCGGACGGCACCCCGAGGCGTACGAGGCGTACGCCGAGGTGCTCGCCGCCCGCGAGCGCACCGTCGGCCCCGACCACCCCGACACCCTGCTCTGTCGCCACAACATGGCGTTCACCCTGGGGCGCCTCGGCCGCCTGGAGGAGTCGTACCGCACGGCCCACGAGGTCGCCGAGGCCCGGGCCCGGCTGCTCGGCGAGGCACACCCCGACACCCTCGTGACCCGCCACGAGGTGGCGTACACCCTCACCCGGCTCGGCCGCGGGCAGGAGGCGCTCGTCCAGTACCGCGCGATCGCCGACGCGCGCGCCGCCGCCCTCGGCCCCGACCATCCGGACACCCTCGCGGCCCGCTACGAGACCGGGGTCTGCCTCGGCCGGCTCGGCCAGGCCGCGGACGCCCTCGACCTCTGCCGCGACCTCGTCGCCGCCCGCACCCGCGCCCAGGGACCCGACGGGCCGGAGACGCTGCGCGCCCGCCAGGCCCTCGCCGTCAACCTCGGCCGGCTCGGACGCTGGACGGAGGCGCTCGCCGCATCCGAGGGCGTGCACGCCGATCGCGCGCGGGTCCTCGGCGCCGACCATCCGGACACGCTCACCAGCCGCTGGGAGACGGCCGTCGCCCTCGGCCGGCTCGACCGCTGGGAGGAGGCGCTGGAGTGCCACCGGGAGATCGCCGCTGCCCGCACCCGGCTCCTCGGACCCGCGCACCCCGACACCCTCGCGGCGCTCGACGACGAGGCCCACTGCCTGGAGCGCCTCGGGCGCGACGCCGAAGCGGCCGCCCTCCTCCTGAGAGCGGCCACCCCGCCGGGGGCGTGACGGCGGACCGGGGGCAGCACTGCGCCGCGCCCCGCCGCGATCCGCCGGTGTCCCCGCCCGGCCGTCCCGCCGCGCCTCCGCGCCGCCACTGCCCGTGCCCGGGACCCGCCGGCCTCGACCCCCGCCGCGTCCGGCTCGACCCGGCCGCGCTCCTGACGCCCCGCCGCGGCCGTCTTCGCGACGTCGTTCGTTCTCCGTGCCGTTCCGGTGTCCATGATGAGTCCCCCTGACTCG
>NZ_JBEXSZ010000099.1:0-30345 GCF_040613865.1 Streptomyces sp. NPDC006197
ATGGGAGCGACGAGACGACATCCACGAGGCCTTCCTCGGCCTCGCCACCTGCCTGATCACCCACCGACACGTCCAACGCCTTTGTTAGGACCTCTAAGAGGCTTCGCGTGCCGCGTCCTTGCCGCGGCGGGTGACGTCGGAGCCGGTGTAGCCGGGCAGGTGCTGGCAGAACAGGGTGTTGATCGACCCGAAGGTCCGCTCCACGATGCCTTTGGCTGTGGGGGCGAACGGCGGTGCGGCCTGCACGCTGATCCCGAGTGCTTCGCAGGCGCCCGTGAACGCCTTCGACAGGAACACCTTTCCCCGGTCCACCACCACGGTTTCGGGCACCACCACCGGCCGGGCGGCTGCCCCGCGAAGACGTTCGTCCAAGGAAAGCAGACGCTTGGCCGGCAGGCCGCGCTGTGCGTGAAGCGCAGCACGTCAGGCCACGCCGGGCGTGCCGGATGCGGCACCGCCATCTCCGCCAGCAGCAGAGCGGCGTCAACCGCCTGCGTTCCGGCTGGGCACAGCACCGCCGCCAGGATCGCCCTCGAGGCGACATCTACAGCGATCGTGAGTTCCGGCCGGCCCACGCTGCCGTCGTCGAACCGTGCGAGGACGTCCAGGCGGGTGGTGTCGATCTGTACCTGCTCCCCGGGCCGCAATGCCACGGTCGGGGTGAATCCGCGTCCGTCGTCGGTGACCGGCACTGTCCGTACCCGGTGGCCGGATGGTCCGCCGGGTGGGCGATCTCATGGACGAGGCGGTAGAAGGTGGCCCGCGACGGCATCGTCACGGCACCCTTGTGCCGGTCGTCGAGGAGGCGTGCGACCAGGGGCATCAGCCCTTTGACGGTGCCCTTGGATCGCCCCCGCTGCCCGCGCAGTACTTCTCTGATCGCGGCCACGACCCGCTCGTCCTGGCGCCCGCCACTGTTTCGCCCTCGTGTGGAACGGTGGTCCACCAGCCCCCACAGGCCCTGTTTGCGGTAGGCCAGCCGCATCTTCTGCACCGTCCTGTCCGACACCCGTGCAAAGCCCAGCGCCGTCAGCTCAGCGGCTTTGGCGCGTTCGCGCTCGGCCAGCGTCCACCTTTGTGGGTCGTACTCGGCCCGCATCACCCCGCCGCTGTCCGGTCCGCCAGGCAATCCGCACTCGACCTCCCTGATGTGCCGCAGCCAAGCCATCGCTTTCTCCCGCGCTGCCACAGGGGCGGTCTCGAACAGCCCCCACTGCGGCACCGCCTGCACCGGCTCCGCACCCAGGACCGCGAAGCCCGGGTCGGCGAACAGGTGCCCGGCGAGCACCACCTGGTCCGCGCCGCCCTCATCGACCAGGTGTAAGCCCTGCCGGGAAGGGCCACGACCTGCCACCGCGCCCCGCCGAAACGGACCTGCGCCCCGACCTCCACCACCGGCCGTCCACGGCGCCGAACCCCGCTCACCCTGCCTCCCGGGTGCCCGCACCAGCCCTGAAGCCGTATCTGCTGCTGTCCCCTATGCCCGGCAATCCGAGTCCGCCCCCGGACGCAGGGGCCTGGACCAGGACGCGTTCGTGCAGCGGCACATCGATCGCTGCCACCAGCAGTCCCGCCCACAGGGCGTGGAATGCGACGGGCAACACCTCGATCGGATCACCGACCGCTGCCACCCCCTCAATGAGAGGACGCGGCTGCTCGAATTCGTCCACCACCGCCTCCAGCAGCCCCGTTCTTCCCCGACGCCGCGGATGTCGGTAGCCGGCCAGCCACTTCAGATTCGCTGCCGCCACCTCGTCCAGCGGCGCCAGACGCCGGTAGCCCCAGCCGATCTCCTCACACGCCGCGCCCACCGCTTCGGCGGCGGCCAGGGCCCGCTCACCGCCGGCATCGGGACGGCTGGGACAGTCGGCCAGCAGGGCAGTGCCGTCTCAGTACCGGGCGAAGAGCTGCGGCACCCAGGACCGCACCAGCCCACGGGAGTTGCGCCACAACAGCCGCACTGGCCGCCCCGCCAGAACCCGTCACGTCCGGGGCCCGGTCCAGGACCATCAGCTGGATACGCATCGCGTTCGATCCGGCCGCCACGTGCCGCCCGGTCGTGGCCGACCACCACAGACCCGGTCCCCACCGTCGTCCCGGGACCACCGGGAACGCCGACACCGGATCAAGGTCTTCGAACGCCACTGCCACGGCGGCATCCGCCCACCGCTGCTGCACTGCCTGCCCGACGGGGTCGAGGAAGACTGCTTCGAACCCGGCCCCGATGTTCACGTCCACCGGTCCTGGCCTGCCGCCATGATGAGGATCTTTGAAAACGGCTGTGGCGGATATTTCGTGACGGTCACCGTGCCATCCGACACAAGGGCGCCGCCGCGTAGGGTCAGCGCCATGGCTGACAGTTTCGATGTAGCTGAGGCACTGGCTGGCGGGTGCCCGGCGCGGGCGGATGCATGGGCATTCGTCCGAGGCTTTGCTGCTGCCTGGTCCACCCCGGTGTCGCCGGCTGATGGGTTCACATCGGCTGATGTGCAGCAAGCTGAGGACCGTCTCGGGTTGCGTCTCCCAGTCGCTCTCAGGGAGGCGTATGCATTGTTCGGTCGACGGCGTGACCTGGTTGCGCAGCAGAATCCGTTGCTGGAGCCGGACGAGCTGCTGGTCGACCCTTCCGGTGAACTGTTGGTGTTCCGCAGCGAGAACCAGGGCTGCGCCGGGTGGGGTGTGGCCTTGGCCGATCTTTCCCGTGAGGATCCACCGGTCGCCCTGTTCGGTGATCGCCTGCCGGGTTCCAGCCGACTTGACTTCCTCGACCGCTTGTCGCTGGCCTGTGTGGAAACCGTCCTGAGCGAAGCCGCCACGGCCGGTGGGGCTGTGGGCCGCACCTGTCAGGCAACGCCCGAGGTGGTTGCCTGTCTGGAGGAGCAGTTCGCTCAGGTTGCTTTGCCGCCGTATCCAGCGTGGTTCGAGCCCATGGGACCGCCCGTTCGCTGGTTCTCTGCCGCTGGTTTGCTGCTCTGTCTGGAGCCCGGCTTGGAAGGGATGGACCTCGTTGTCACCGGCAGGACGGCGGCTGACGTCCAAGGGGCAGTCGAAGCCATTCCCGGTCCCTGGCCGCCCGCAGACCCTCCAGTAACTGAGGTGGTTGACGATCGCGAGTGGGTTCTGCCGTTCTGACGCTCACGGCGGCTGAGCGAGGACCGGCGTGCGCAGGAGGGCGAAGGATGCTCTCCCGTATGACCGGCGTTTGATGAGCTTGATGCGTGTGACCTGGCCTTCGACGGGGCCGGAGCTCCAGGGCAGGGTGAGGCCGTTGACGACGGCGTCCCAGTCGTTCTGGAGGAAGGCGGCGAAGCCCCGGACCGGCTGTGGTCCTTGGCCGAGGGCTCGGGTCATCCAGCCGGTGAGGTCCTGACCTCGGCGTTCGCGGGCGATAGCGCTGAACTCGTGGGCAAGGTCGCGGGCAGTGGCCAGGTCGGGGCAGGCGTCCAGGATTCGGTCGAGTTGTTCGCGCTGGCTGTCGGTCAGGCTCTCCGGGCGCCGCATGATCCAGGTGGTGATCCGGCGTGGGCTCGGAATCGGCCGCGGTGGTTCGGGGATGGCGGTGCCGGCGCGGAGGGTCGCGATGTACTTGGTGACCACGACGCGGCTGCCGCGGTAGCCGCGTTCCCGGATCTCACGGAAGAGGGCTGCGGCGTTGGTCGCGCCGCCGCGGAAGCGGTGTTGCAGGTAGGGCTTGAAGCGGTTGATGTGGCCGTTCGGGCGGCGCTCGCGAGCCGAGGCGAGGATCTGGTCGAGGTCGGTGGTGAGGTAGTGGCGGACAGTCTTGCGGTCCCGGCCCAGGCGGTCGGCGATTCGACTGATCGTCCAGCCGCGTTCGCGCAGTTGGTGGATGTCGCTGTGCCATTGGCGGACGCGGGCCAGGAGCTGGCCGTCCGGTGGGTCGCTCGGTTCCGGTGGTCCGATCAGCGCGGCCAGGGACGCCGGGTCTGAAGGCTCCTGCGGCTGGTCAGTCTCGGCGTCTTTACGCAGGCAGACGCGGTGCTGGTGGGCGGTTCGTTCGACGGCACGGGCCAGCGAGTGCAGCAGGTGCCACCTGTCCGCGACCTGGATCGCGTCGGGTGCCGCGCGGGCGGCGGCCTGGCTGAAGGTGCTGCACCGATCCCGGCAGATGACCTCGATCTCGGGGTGGTCGGCGAGCCAGGAGGCCACGGTGTCCGCGGTGCGGTCGGGCAGGAGGTCGATGGGCCGGCGTGTTTCGACGTCGATGAGGACGGTGCCGTAGGTCGCGCCCCTGCGGAACGCGAACTCGTCGATCCCCAGCACCCTGACCTAGGCAGACGCTGGGTCCGGAAGTCGCCGTAGTTCGCCGAGGATCACGTCCCGGCTCGTCCGCACCGGCAGGTAGCCGGCGAGCCGGGCACCGGCCCGGCCGCCGACCGCCAGCCCAATCGCCTGCACCATCCGGGCGAGGGCCGCCGTCCTGCGCTGGTACCGCGATGTCAGGTCCCGTACCTGTTCAGTCATCGTCCGGCGGGAGCACAGGCCGTTGTCACAGAAGAACCGGCGGACCCGCAGCCGCAGCAGCACCCGCCGACCGCCCAGCGGGCGGTCGGCCAGGCGCCGCATGTACGTGCTGTGCACGCGTGAGGCGGTCACACCGCACGAAGGACATGCCACCGTCCGCTGCCGAGCATGCAGATCAATCCACACCGCGTCCCCAACGACGCCCACCGCGTCGATGCCCAGCCCCGCTACGTCCGGCCACACCAGGTCCCAGAACTGTTCGTCCCCCACGAACACCATGCTGATGAACGGACATTGTCAGGCATGGCGGATGTTTAGAACTGACCGTCACGAAATATCCGCCACAGCCGTTTTCAGAGAGCGTCATCAACCCGGCAATGCCGAAGTCCGCGACCGCCGGTCGGCCCTGGTAGTGGAGGAGGTTGTCCGGCTTGATGTCCCGGTGCGAGATGTCTCGCACGGCCAGCTCGGCCAGAGTGCCGGCCACGTGCCGGATCGCCTCTACCACCTCCCGCAGTTCGGCCGGCCGGCCCCCAGGGCTGAGAACGTCACGCAGGTTCTTGGCTTTCGGCATGACGAACCACTGCGGTGGATCCTGCGGATCGGCATCGAGCACCGGCACGATCCCCGCGACCTGGTCCTGGGTCAGCTGTTGCATGCGCCGCACCTCCTCCTGGAAGCGCTGCTGGGTCGTCTTGTTGATCTTGCCGCCGTTGCCCGGCCGCGGTGACTTCAGCACGCCTTGCGTTCCGTCCTCGTGCCGCACGAAGTGGACGTGCCCGAAGGAATTCACAGCACGGATATCACGCCAGGGTCCCCACGAACGGGGGGGCAGTTGCAGACATGCCAGGCAATTTAGAGCAGTAGAAGCACCGTCTGTTCCCTCTTCTGCCGGTTGCTGCCCAAACCATTCAGAGCAGGCCCGCGCCCGGCCCCGCACCGGAGCGGGAGAGCACGTAGCCGATCCCGCGTGCGCCAGCCGGGAGAGAACCAGGCGCACAGACGGGCACGGTCCGATAATGCCGTTATGCCTGGCAGTCGCGAGCTCGTGGAGACCAACGTCCGTATCCCACCCTGCGCGTTGAAGGCGCTAGCCGCCGTCATGGTGCGGGAGGGCGCCTCCAGGGATGCGACGGTTCGCCGCTTGCTGGCCGAGCACGTGGAGCGCCAGGAGCCGGCGCACCCCGAGGACAGGCTGACGCACATCTCCACCGTCCTGCGCTATCCGCGCCCGCCCCGCGGGCGCAAGCAACCGCGCCCCGGCACACCGCTGCGGCTGCGGCTGCCCGCCGGCCTGGCCGACAGAGCTCGCGCGGTCTCCCTCCATCTGCCGGGGCAGTACCCCCGCGCCCACCGCGACTACCAGAGCCGGGCCCTGACCGATGCGGTGATGACCGCCATCGCCTACGCCGAGCCGTTCACGGACGACGTCCTGGGCGGTCTGCTCCCACTTCTGCGCCACCGCGCGGCGCGCAATCTGTGGCGGCTGGCCTCCGTCGCTCTGTGCACGCGTCCGGAGGTCCACCTCCTGCACGCTGCCGAGAAGCTGCGCGACGGCATGGAAGGAGGGCCTGCACGGGGCCTGGACCTCGAGCAGCAGCGGCTGCTGGACACCGTCGCGGCCCTGGAGGAAGACGTCGCCTGGCACTCCCCGGCCCGCTTCATCGTGGCGGCCAACATCGCGCGCGAACGGCTCACCGGCCCCCGGGCCGAGGCGAACGAGCGGATGCTCTACGAGGAGGGCGAGGACTTCGACGACCTGTACCGCGACACCCTTCACGCCCGGGAGGACAGGCGCCAGAAGCTGCTGCAGGGGATGGCGGACTACGACTGGTCCGGACGCGGCGGGACCGCGGTCTGGCGGGCCGAACGCCAGGTGACCCTGCAGCACGTCGAGGACTGGCTGGTCGACCGCACCGGAAAAGCGCCCGCACAGATGCAGGCCACCCCGCCCGGCTGGATGTTGCTGCGCCCCGCCGCATGGACGGCCGCAGCACCCAACCTCACCCGGGACGGACAGCTCCCGCAGCCGTTTCCCCAGTGGCTCCGCGAAGGCCGCGTCCTCACCTTCCCCTACCGCAACAGGCAGGCCCTGTGGCCCCTCCAGCGCGCCCCAGGCTGGGAGCCCATTCCCGGCATCGAGGCGCTGCTCGCCCCCGCCCGGAACCTGCCCGCCGAGAAGGTACTCGGCTACATCGAGGCCCTGCTCATCGAATGGAACCACCAGTTCGACCCCGAGGAGGAACCCGCCTTCCACAGCGTCCTTGAGATCCCCGCCGGCCGCGCCCACGACATCGGCCTGATCACCGCAGAGGAACGCCGGGCCGCGATGGCCGAGGCGCGCGAGATGACCTTGCGCGGCATGGACGAGGTCATCGCCCGCTTCGAGGACGACAGCGTCGACACCGAGTCCCTCCAGCACCTGCGAGCAGTCCGGGGAAGCTTCAGCGAGTTCAGACGCCAGGCCAAGCGGATCGACGCACGCGTCGCATCCCGGCTCCAGGTCACCAGGGCGCTGTGGCAGTGGCCGGGACGTTCAGCCGCCGCTGAGCTCTGCGCCGGCTCCTCCACCGACCTCGTGCAGTGGCTGGCCGCCGTCGTCCACGAACGCAGCGCACTGATCCTGGAGCTGGCGATGCACGAGGCATGGCAGGACGCCTTCGACCGCTATGGCCGCAGAGACCGCGCCACCGGCGCCTGGGCCCACGGCCGGGTGTGACACCCACCGATACAACTCCTGCTCTTCGCTGCGCTCAACTGGGTGCAGGCCGAGCAACAACGCCCGGCCTCATGACACCCAGCGAACCGCACGCGCACACCCACATCAGGGGGAAGATCCGCATGACCCATCCGAACCGACCACTGATCTACTTCGTCGCCACCGGCATCAGCTTCCTTGTCCTGGCCCTGATCGGCGCCCCGTGGTGGCTGACCGCCCTTGCCTTCGCCGGCTTCGTCCTCGGCCTGATCGTCACCGTTGTCCAGTCTGTCTTTCCCCAGGAGTCCGAGCACCGGCTGGCCTGGTGGCGGGCCCGCTGGAACCACCAGAGGCGCCGCAGGTGACGTGAGTCGGTGCCGGGCGCGGGCCGGGTGTCGGTGCGGGATACGAAGGTGGAGGCAGGGACCTGGCGCAGGAGCTGCTGCGCGGCCGGCCCTCCAAACCGCGACGGCCCCGCCCTGGCCCGACCACGTCTACGCCGAACTGGTTGGAGTGCGGGCATCGCGGCCCCGTACGGTGAAGCCGTAATCGAACGAACACGGCGCTTCGCACAAGGCAGTGCCCACACCACCACGGGGGAGCAGATGACGATCAACAATCCGCCTGTTCAGCGACGAGGCGTCTGCGGTGATGAGCCCCCTGCCAGGCCCAGGGCGGCGCCTGCAGCGGCCACTGGAAACCCTAGTCTGGCAGGCCCCACCAGCCCTGGAGGCGAGCAAGACCCGAGCTGACCGCGCCCGAAAGGCCGTCCGCACCGCTGCGGCCCCGGCGGACCTCGCAGATGGCCCGGCATGCCGGACCCGCAGCCGTGGGCAGAGGTCTGCGACCGTCCGCCGGTACGCCGCCTACGCGCCCGGGGCGGCCCGGCGTTGCAGGTGCCCGATCTCGACCTGTTCTGTGGTGCCGTCGGCGTACTGGACGGTGCAGCGCTCTCCCGGCGGCGCACCGCACTTGGGACAGGTGCCCACGGGCTTGCGCGGCCCCGGGGCCCGCTTCTTCGGCGGCGGGGCCGCGTAGGTGTTCTTCGACGAAGCGGGACGCGGGGGGCGCTCGGGCCGTGCCTTGGGATCGCATCGGCCGTGCACCGGCTTGTTGCGGGCGCGGCCGCGTTCCCAGCTGTAGAGGACCCGGTCCTTGATCGCGTAGCCGCAGATGGCGCATACCGTCGGGCCCTTGCTGCGCCGGGCAGGGACCGTGGCCTTCGCCTTCTTCGCGGGCTCGGTCACCACCGTGCCGTCCGCCCGTCTCACGGTGACCTCGGAAGCCGGAGTGACGTCGTAGGACTGCAGGTTGGGCTTGGCGGTGTAGGTCTGGCCCTTCCGCCCGCCCCGGCGGGCACCACCTCGTGTCATGGCGCAGAGCGTAGGGCACAACCCGCCAGACCCGAAGGTTCCCATGCCAACGACCGGACCGCGCAGACACGTGCCCGGCGGCGCACGCCGAAGCCCGCGCGCCGGGGCGAAGACGCGCATCATGGGAGCCCGGACCGCGAATCTGCCCGCCCTCCGGCCTGTGCGACGTTATGCAGCCCGCTGAAATCGCCACGTTGTCGGTGCCCAGGAGCACAATGAGGAGAAGTCGCCCTTCTGGAGCAACTGGAGCAGGATGGACCGACGCCTCATCCAGACCGCGGTCTTCGGCAGCCCCGACTCTGACGAGCCGGCCCTGTGCCCCGAAACCCCCGAAGATCTGGAAGCCTTCCGCCGTGAGCACACCGGCGTCACCATCTGGTGCGGAACCCAGTTCGAAGGCGGCTGCGGCCGACAGCTGACAACCCGCCTGTGCACCGACAAGATCTGCCACTTCGCCCATTACGGAAGCGGCGGCACGGACAGCCCCTGCGGCCGCAAGAACCGCGGCAAGGACGACGCCAATCACCTCTTCGCCAAAACCCACCTGAGGTCGTGGCTGCGCACCCAGGGCGTCGAGGCCGAGCTCACCTTCCCCGAACCTCTGGGGTCCGCCGTCATGGTCCGCCTCCCCGACGGGCGGACGATCTTCGTCCACCTCGACCGGAACCGGCCCGTCACCTGGGATCCGGCCAGGTGGGAGACCATCCTGGGCCCCGGCGTCCGCGACGCCCACGCCCTTATCCAGCGCGGCTACCTTCACCGGGTGCGCTTCGTTGACCGCCCCGGCGGCGGCCGCGTCATGCAGTTCGGCACCGAGATCCACGGCCGGGGCACGGACCACTGGGACGCCCTGGACGACATCGTCCTGACCCCCGCTGGCCTCGCCTCTAAGACCAGGCCCGCCGCCGGGACTCCGGCCCCCACTCCGCGGGCGGTGGAGGCTCCGGCTGGCCGGGAGATCGTCACCATCACCCGCGGCACTGCCCGCGACCCCCGGCGCACCGACCCCGTCCACGAACTGCTGCGCCACCTCGACATCGACCACGACAGCCCCAGGAAGATCAAGGACGTCATCGAGGCGATCCCGCGCCTTTTGGAGACGGACCTGCATCCGGACGACGCCAACCGGCTGCGTGTCGCCCTGCCCCGGTGCCTGCGGCGGCTGGAGACGCACGCGCAGCGCCGGCAGAAGGTAGTTCAGCAGCTGAGGGAGAAGCCGACGGAGGCCCTGTACTACGTAGCCGTCGGTCTGCTGGAGGACGACCCCGACGCCTCGCAGGAGGAGAAGGATGTCGTCGCTGCCCTCACAGCCCGCATGGAAAAAGCGCGCGCCGAGAAGCAAGCCGCCCAGCTCGCCGCCCGAGAGCGCGCACGGGAGGAAAAACGCCGCGCCGAGCAAGAACAATTTGAAACACGGCTCCAGGAGATGGCTGACAGGCAGGAAGCCATGGAACGGGAGCGGGCCGCCAAGACTGCCGCCGTCGCCGAGCAGGCAAGCCAGCGGGCCCGCGCCGAGAAGGTGGGAGCCCTCGCCCCGGCCGTCCGCGGCGCTCTGAAGAAGGCGGCCCGCGAAAACCGCGGCACCACTTGGCCCGAACTTCGCGACAAGACCGGCCTGCACCAGCTCGGCCGCCTCGACCACAGCGACAAAGTCGAACTCCTCGCCCTGGTGGAAGCCGACACCACCCCCGAAGACCCCCTCCTGTCCACCCTTCTTGCCGCAGACGACGACAGCGCCTCCCTGAACCTCCACCGCGACATCTCACGGCTCCTCGGCCGCCCCCTGCCCTCCAGCGACACCGATCTCATCGACCAACTCGCCCACGACCGGAACCAGCTGCACGACCGGCGATGAACACCGGCTGCCGCGCCCCAGGCCCGGCAGCCGGCCGCACCCAGCGATCGACAGCACCCTGTGGGGACGCCACACCCCGCCCGCCGACGAGCTCACGCGGCCAACCACGTTCGTCACCATCAACACGGCGCTGACCGCCTCCCCCCGCCTGACCCGCCCGTCGGCGGTGACCGGCACTCCCGCACGGCCGCCGGCGCAGTGTTCGTACGACGGGCCCGGACCTCCCGAGTTGGAGGTCCGGGCCCGTCGTCGTGCAGCCACAGAGGCAGGAACGGGATGGTTTAAGCCGGTTTCACGCGGACTGGTCTGCGAATCGCCGGACTCTATCCACAGGGCCACGCATTTAAAACGGGAGGTGTCCGCTTCTGGGTGTGGGGTGCCCGGACACGCACCGAAAGGGCACGACCGATGGCTCAGACGAAGTTCGACAAGATGGTGGAAGAGGAAGTCGAGGCCCTCGCGCTCGGGATCGGCAGGTTCCTTTCAGGGCGTCCGCTGCGCGGGGAACGCCCGACGGACGCGACGTTCTTCCGTGCGGGCCGCCGCGTCCTGCCGGACGTCGAGGAGCGCCGTATCCCGCGCTCCGCCTACCGGGCCGGCTGGCAGCGCCTGGCCTCCCGCCTCGCCAGCCTGGGCGCGACGGGCGGGGTGGGCTATTGGGCCCCGTGGGAGCACCAGGAGGAGACCTTCACCCTCGCCCGCGACCTGTGGGCCAACCCCGACCCGGTGCTCGACACCCTGCAGTCCGGCGGCATCGGCGCGGGTTGCGCGCTGACCGCCGGCGGTATCGCCTACGGGCTGCTGACCCGCAGGCGCCGGGAGTTCATGCGCGAGTGGATGATCCCTCTGCACGAGGCGCTCGCCGTGCCGCTGGGCATCTCGGAGCTGACCGACCCGCGCCGCTACCTTCACATGCTCAGGAACTTTGCCGACGACGCCGAGATACGCATCGACGTGCCCGCCCATATGCGGTTCAGCGAGGACCTGGTCACCGACCTCGTCAAGAAGAAGCTCGCCCTGGAAAACGTCTCCTTCACCTGGCAGCGCGCGGGCAGGAACACGCACGTCGTCGTCAAGAAGCGCAAGACCCCGCCCAAGATGCTGCGCCTGTCCGACCCCCGGGGTGCGCGAGATCCTGGCGAAGATGCCCGAGTCCGCGCCGCTGATCGGCTTCGGCGCGGGCAAGACGAAGGTCTCTGTCGATCTGGACGCCGACTCCCTGCACGTCCTGATCTCCGCGGGCACCGGCACGCTCGCCGCCCCGACCACGCTGCTGCTCGGCCTCTACGACCAGGACCGCCGCCTGCACAACGTCGGCCGCAGCACGGGGCTGTCCGCAGCGGTCCGTCGGGTCCTGCCGGACGGCTGTGCGCCCCGGGGGCCGAGCACCCGTGGCAGGGGCGCAGGTTCACGGTGGGGTGGGGCAGCCGGGAAGTGCTTGACGCCGTTCTGGTGGCGCCGGCGGTGGTGCTGGAGGTGAGCGCCGATGTCGCCCACGACAGCGCCGGGCGGTGGCGCCACCCGGTACGGCCTCACCAGGTGCGCACCGATCTCGACGGCCGGCGCCCCGCTGTTCGGCCAGGCGGATCCTGGTGCGGCCGTCTCTGAGGTGTCCGCCCGCTGGGCGGGGCTGGCCCTGTCGGCGGGCGGACCCGGGTGGGTCTAGAGCCCGTGGAAGTCGGGGAGCTTGGTGTGCACCGTGAGATTGTCGTTCTCAAGGAGCCGGAGGCCGGCGTCACGTCCGGCGATGTCGGTGATCTTCCATTCCACGACGAGTTTGCCCTGGCCTTCGCAGGCCCAGACGCCGCCGGTGGAGAAGCCGGATCCGGGGCGCAGGAGTTCGCTGCTGCCCTTGCAGATCAGGTCGTCCTTGCTGGTGCTGTCGTCGTCGTAGAGCTCGGCCTGCAGGACCCATCCGGTGGTGGCCGGGGCACCCTTGAGCATGATCATGTTGTTGTTCTTGTTGTCCCAGTTGCCGTTCTTGGGCAGGTCGCCGACCTGCTTGCCGCGGTTGAGCGGGGCATCCTTCTCGCACACCCGTACCGGGCTCTTCTGGGGCGCGGTGAAGTAGGTGAACGTCTTGCCGGCCTGGATGACGCTGACGCTGCCGTAGACCTCGGCGCAGTTGTCGTCGTCGATAGTCCCTTGGATGTCGACGAGGTATACGTTCTCGATGGTCAGAGCATAGGTGCCCTCCGGGTGCTCCTCGCTGGTGAGCTCGGCGAGCTTGGGTACCTGGATTTCCTTTTTGGACATGGAGGGTGCTCCGTTCACGAAGAGTGTGGGGATGAAAGCGTCGCGTGTTTTCCCCCGCGGGTGGCGAAGCCACTCCGGTCATCGACCATCAGGTGGATTGGCGGTCCGAGTCGCCGTTCCGCCGTCGGGGCGCCTTCGGAGGGGCTGGTAGGTAACGGTGCGAGGGGTGGGGCGGCCTTGTGGGGGCGGGCACCGGCCGGTGCCGGGGACGCCCTGCCGCCGGGCGGGTGGATTCCTGATCCGGGGTGCGGGGCGGAGTGCGCCCGGAGCGCGTGGCCGTGGCGGGCGCGCTTTCGCGCTTCCGGCCGGCTGGTTCGCTCCCTGCTACGGGCGGAAGGGTTGTTGTCACCCTGTGGTCAGGTTCGCTGACGACGCGGAGGGTGGTGGTGGCCGGTGGTCGGGCGGGTGAACGGCGACGGTGGTGCGACCTCGTCCACGCGCGTGGCCACGGCTCCTGGCGCACTTCCGGTTCTCGGGCACGGACTGCGCCTGGCACGTGATCCGCTGGCGTTCTTGTCCTCGCTGCCCACGCACGGGGACGTGGTGTGGATCGGTCTGGGTCCGCACCGGGTGCTCATGGTGTGCGATCCGGTGCTGACCCGCCAGGTGCTGTTGGACATGCGGACGTTCGACAAGGGAGGCCCGTTCTTCGACCGGATCGGGGAGGCGGTCGGCGACGGCGTCGGCACCTGCCCGGCTGGCGAGCATCCGCGGCTTCGCCGCCGGTGCCAGCCGTCCTTCCACTCCGGCCGCATGCCCGCCTACGCCCAGGTGATGGCGGACTCGGCCGCCCAGGTCACGGCCGCCTGGAAGGACGGCGAGGTCATCGACGTCGGCCGGCAGACCGACCTGCTGGCCACGTGCACCCTGGTGCGGGCGATGTTCTCCGCAGCGCCCAACGAGCGGCTGCACGAAGAAGCGATCGAGGACGTCACCGTCGTGCTGCGCGGCATCCTGCGCCGCACGTTCCTGCCCGAGGTGTTGAACCGGGTCCCCCTTCCGGCGAACCGGTGCTACGAGCGGGCCCTGGCCCGGCTGCGGGAGCGGGTGAGCGGGATCGTCGCCGCCCGGCGGGCCGATCCCGCCGACCACGCGGACCTGCTGTCCGCGCTGCTGACACCCGACGACCCGGCCCACCCGCAGCCGGGCCCGCCGCTGACCGAGCAGGAAGTGGCCGACCAGGTGATGACCTTCTTCATCGCCGGCACCCGGACCACGGCCGCCACCCTCGCCTGGGCCATGTACGCGCTGGCAACTCACCCCCGGGAGCAGACCGGCGTCCAGGAGGAAGCGGACCAGTACCTGGCCGGGCAAGCGGCCGACCAGGCTTTGCCGAGCACGCTCGCGGTCACCGAGCGCGTCATCACCGAGACCTTGCGGTTGTACTCTCCCGGCTGGCTGATGACCCGCCTCGTAACCCGCGACACCGTGATCGGACACACCCCCGTCCCGGCCGGAACCATGGTCGCCCTCAGCCCCTGGATCATCCACCACCGCCCGGACCTGCACCCGCAACCGGAACGCTTCGACACCGACCGCTGGGTTACACCACCCGCCCGCGAAGCCTTCCTCCCCTTCGGCGCCGGGGCCCGCAAGTGCATCGGCGACCGCTTCGCCCTCACCCAGGTCACCGTCGCTCTCACCCACATTGCCTCCCGCTGGCGCCTGGCCCCGGCCGGCCGCCCACCCCAGGTCGTGCCCGGTGCGGCCCTGTTCCCCCGAGGCATGCGCCTGCAGGTCCACGCCCGCCCCACCGCTCCTCATGGATGAGCCCGCGACCGGCCTCTGGCACTCTCCCGGCGCCCACGCGGTCCGCGAGGAGGTGGAGACCTGCCTGCGATCCTTCCTCGCTGACCGCGCCCCGCACCCGGGAACCCACGAACCGGCACTGTCACCGGAGCTGCTTCAGGTGCTGACCGGCTACCTGTTCCCGGGCGGCAAGCGGCTGCGCCCGCTGCTGTGCGTCACGGGATGGCGCGCGGCCGGCGGCCGCGGCAGACCCGACGAGCTGACCGCCTGCGCGGCGGCGCTGGAGATGTTCCACACCTTCACCCTGCTCCACGACGACGTCATGGACGACAGCGCGCACCGCCGAGGCCGGCCCACCGCGCACCGGGCCCTGGCCGCCCTCCACCCCGGGCGCCCCGACGCCGACCGGCTCGGAGTGAGCGGCGCCATCCTGCTCGGCGACCTGGCCCTGGCCTGGTCTGACCGGCTCCTGCGCAGCGCCGGCCTGACCCCGCGACAGCTGCGCGCCGCGGGCACCGTGGTGGACGCGATGCGAGAGGCCACTGTGCGCGGGCAGTACGCCGACCTGGTCACCGCCGCCACCGGCATCACGGACGAACGGCACGCGATGGCCATCGCCCGCGACAAGACCGCCAAGTACACCGTCGAGGGGCCGCTGCACCTCGGCGCGGTCCTCGCCGGCGCCGACCCCATTCTGCTGCGGCACCTGTCCGCGTTCGCCCTTCCTCTCGGCGAGGCCTTTCAACTCCGCGACGACCTGCACGCGGTCTTCGAGGAACCCGGCCGCGCGGGCGAACCGCCCTCCGAGGACCTGCGCGACGGCAAATGCACCCTGCTGACCGTCCTGGCCCTGCGCCGAGCCGACCCGGCCCAACGCGATCGTCTGCTGTGCCTGCTGGGCGACCGCAGCCTGGACGACGCCGGAGCCGCCGAAGCCCGCCGGCTGCTGGAAGCCACCGGCGCCCGCCGCCTCGTCGAGCAACGCGTCACCGAGCTGCGCACGCGCGCACGCGCCGCCGTCCATCACGCCGCTCTCCCGCCCGACTCGGCTGCGGAACTGCTCGGCTGGGCCGACCACCTCACCACATCTCCCAGCCGCCCGCGCCACGGCGAAGACGACGATCAGGGATTCCCGCCATGACCAGCGTCCGCTTCGCCCTGCCCGACCTGCCCTGCCCCTTCGCCTCGGCCTTCACCCACTGCCCCCACCCCCACGCCGAGGCCGCCGAGCGGGAAGTACTGGCGCACCTGCGCCACCGCGCGATGCCGCCCGGCTTTCAGAAGACCCTCGCCGGAATCCGGCTCGGCGAGTTCACCGGCCGCCTCCACCCCACCGCCTCGCCCGAGGGTTTGCGGCTGCTCATGCTGAACAGCGTGCTGTTCAGCCTGCACGACGACTGGGCCGGCGAACCGGCCCCGGACGGCCGACCGCGTCACGCCGCCGCGCTCACCGCCGCCCACGACCGCACCCTGGACGTCCTCGACGGCGCACCGCTGACCCCGCACGATGCCCCGCTCGCCCACGTGGCCTCACTCATCGCCCATGCCCTGCGCCGCCTCGACCCCGGCCACCACGCCGCGCGCTACCGCACCGCCCTGCGCGCATACCTGCAGGCCCACCTCTGGGAAGTCGACCTGCAACGCCACCACCGCACACCCTCCCTCAGCGAGTACCGGCACCTGCGCCCCCACCTCCTGGGCATCCGGCCGCTGACCGCACTCCTGCCCCTGGCCACCGGCAACCCGGTCCCCGACCACCTCCTGGACCACCCCGTCGTCAGCGCCCTGCACCACATCCTCGACAACCACCACGTCCTGGTGAACGACCTGTTCTCCCTCGCCAAGGAACTGGGGACCGAACGGCCGGTCAACATCGTCCTGGTGCTCTGCGCCGAACAGGGCCTGACCCTCCAACAGGCCATCGACGCGGCCGCCCGCGCCCTCGCCGAAGAACAGCAGGCTTACCTCCAGCTCAAGGACACGCTGCCCCGTCTGCACCTGGACCACCCGGCCCTGCTGCGCCACCTCGGCGACCTCGAACGCCTTGCGGCCGACGCCATCGCCTGGCACACCGCAGCCCCCCGCTACCACCACGCGTCCACCGACCGCGAGGACGGCCCATGAGCACCCACTCAGCAGCCGTCCGCGACCAGGCACTGCACCGCCTGCGGACCCTGGTCGGCGAACTCGGCACCGGCGGCGGTGTCCTCACCCCCTCCGTGTACGACACCGCCCGCGTTGCCGCCCTGTTGCCCCACCGTCCGCACACCGGCGAGCTCCTCGACTGGCTCGCCTCCCGGCAGCACCCCGACGGCGGCTGGGGCACCCCACACATACCCCAAGCGCGCGACCTCCCCACCCTCGCCGCCGTCCTCGCCCTCCACCGCAGCCCGGCCCACCGCGACGCCGCGCACAGCGGCGCGACCTTCCTGCGCCGCCACGCCCCGGCCCACTGGGGCGGCACACCCGGCCACGACATCCCCGTCGCCGTGGAGGTCCTGCTGCCCCCGCTCCTGTACGAGGCCCGCACCGCCGGGCTCGCCGTGCCCGTCGCCCCCTACCGAGCCCTGTGCGACCTCGGCGAACACCGACGCCGGCTCATCGCCCGCCGGGCACCACACCCGCCGGGCACTGCGCCCCTGCACTCCTGGGAAGGGTGGGGTACCGCCACCGACGGCCTGCCTGTCGACGGCAGCGGCGGCATCGGGCACAGCCCCGCCGCCACCGCAGCAGCCCTGAGACAAAGCACCCAACCCCCCGGGGCCGGCCGTCTCGAGGACTACCTCACACGAGCGGCCACCGCCGCCCGCGCGCCCCTGCTGCCCACGGTCTGGCCGATCGGCAACTTCGAACGCACCTGGGTCCTCCACGCCCTCGCCCTGGCTGGCCTGCTCCACCATCCCCTGCTCGCCGACGTCTGCGCCCGCCAGCTCGACCTCCTCCAGGCATCGCTGACCTCGGACGGGATCGGGATGAGCCACCACTTCACGGCCGACGGCGACATCACCGCCACCGCCGTCGTCGTCCTCGCCCTCGCCGGACGCCCGGTCGGCACCACCGCGGTCGACCGCTTCCGACACCAGGACCACTACCGCACCTACCCCAACGAGCTCCAGCCCTCGCTGACCACCACCGCCCACGCCCTGCACGCCCACACTGCCGCGCAGCCACCGCACCAGACCGCCGAGGCGCCCGAGCCTGTCCGGCGCCTCCTGCTCGAACGCCAAGGCCCCGACGGGCGGTGGGACCGCGACAAGTGGCACACCTCCTGGATCTACACCACCGCCCAGGTCGTCACCGCACTGCCCGAGGGCCCGGCCGCCCGACGCGCCGTCCGAGCCCTCCTCCAGGCCCAGCACCCGGACGGCGGCTGGGGCGCCAGCCCTCGGGCCACCGCGGGCGAGACCGGATACGCCGTCCTCGCCCTCCACACCGCCGCCCCGCACAGCCCTGCGTCCATCGCAGCCCTCCACCGCGCCGCCGACTGGCTCACCCGCTGGCACGACACCCGCAGGCCCTGCGACTGCCGCCTATGGACCGGCAAAGAGCCCTACTGCCCCACCCGCGTCGACTACGCGGTCGCTCTTACGGCACTCACTGTTGCTGGGCTCTGACAGCCGGATCAGCAGTGGACAGCGGACAGATCGGACCCTGTCCATAACTTCGGCTCCCCGGCCCAGCCTGGCCGCAGACCGGACCGTGGTGGCGTGAGTGGGGGCCCACCCTTCACAGACAGCGGGCCTACCCCTTGAGGACGGGCCCGCTGTCATGTCCGGCTACGGCCTTCGGCTGACGAACTGCTCCCACCGGTGCTGCCAGTCGGCGTGCTCCGGGGCCTCCGGGGCGGGCACGTTCCGCAGGTCCCCGGGGAGCTCGGTCTCCTCCGGTCCCCAGATCGCGTCGTTGAACCAGCAGGCCCACTGGACCTCGCGCCCGGAGTTGACGACGACGGCGGCGATGGTGCCGCCGTCGGCCAGGGCGCCCTCGTCCACGGCGGTGCGGCCGCGCTCGATCGCCTTCTCCTTGCTGCGGTAGAGCGCGGTGGACCGGCCGTGGGGCGGCTCCTTGCCGGTGATGGTGTAGAGGACCCAGTGGGTGCCGACGGTCTCGGGCCACCGCTTGCGGGCCGCCTGCCGCGACAGGCCACCAGCAGCCTCACCGAGCTCGGTGTAGCTCGCACCGGCCCGGCCGGCACGGGCAGCGGCGTCGTCGACCAGCTGGCGCGTGGCGAAGCCGACCTCGGCGGCGACCTCCATGTAGATGAGGTGGAGCCGCCTGGCCGCCGCCGAGGTCGGGGCGAGCGCGTTCACGCTGTGAGGGCCCTCGTTCGCGCCGTACCCCAGGCGCCTTCTGGTCTCGTGCCAGAGCATGTCGCGCACCTTGAGCGCGAACTGGCCCCGCTCTTCGTCGCCAAGCGGGACGCAGTACGGCCGGGGCCGCCCCCTTCGTTTTCGTTGCCCGGAGGCGGGAGCGGCCGGACTCAGTCGGCATGGCTGCGGTCGGCGGCCTGGGCTTCGGCGAACGTGCCGTAGTCGGTCGATCGGTCGATCAGGGTGAAGTCCATGTCCCCGGCGGTGAACCGGCTGGTGTAGTAGTGCCCGGTGGCGGCCTTGGGCTGCAGCCCGGTCACTGCGATCCGGCAGGCTCCCTCGTGCCGGGGGCTGCGCTGCTGGTGTTCCACGCGGGGCGTGTTGTCGTACAGGAAGCCGATCTCGGCGGTGCCCGAGTTCTCGGGGGCGGCGAGCGTGGCGTTGCTCGAGCGGGAGGTGCTCTCCTTCGTGCGGAGCGTGGCGTGCAGGCTCCAGAAGGTCTGCTCGATCGTCATGTACGTGGTGATCGGGCCCCGGTTTCCTCCCTCGGGGATGTGGCTTTCCGGACTCGGTGCCAGCATGACGCGCCAGGTGCCGGTGACCCACGGGCGCCCGGTGAAGCGGTGGATGACGGGCCAGTGCCAGGCCCACTTGTCGAAGACGACGGTGCCGTAGCCCACGAGGGCCGGGATGTAGGCGAAGAGGTACCGGAACTCGGACGGGTAGAGGCCCAGGACGAGCAGGACGACCGTGTAGAGGGTGGCGGCGATGGTGGCGCCGGTGCGGATGGTGGTCGCGGTGTTCATCGTCAGCCTTCGTAGTTGAGGTAGTACCAGGCGCCCTCGATCAGCTCGCGGGCGTCCTTCTCCGTCCACTTTTGACCCTCGCCGAACACCTTCTTGATCCCGTTCGGCTCCACCATGCGCTGAGAGCTGAACCAGGCTCCCGTGAGCTGCCGGTAGACCTCTCGCAGGCTCTCGCGGACCACTTCGTCCAGGCTGTCGACGCCGAGCATGACGCGGTCCGGGACGTTGTAGATCAGGCACTCGGAGAAGTACGACGGAAGGGCCGTGATCACGCCCTCGGAGGCGAGGTCGTTCTCGACGTTCTTCAGCACCCGCACGGCGAACTTGTACCGGTACTTGGTGTTGGTGTTCTTCGTGCGGCCGTTGGCCAGCTGGAGCTCGGGCCAGTTGATGACACGCTTGCCGTTGCGCCCGTAGACGACGCTGCCCACGTACTCGCCGCCGGGCGCCGTGGTGTCGTAGGCCACCCACTTGAAGCACGGCACCACGTCGATGCTGGGACGGCTGCCGACAACCTCCGGAACGTACAAGGCGAGGTTGTGGTCCGTGTCCACCGAGCCGAAGTGGTTGGTGAGCGCGTCCTCGACCTCCTGGCGGAGCTTCTGCCGGGTCCACGGCCCCGCGTAACTGGCCTGCTGCCCGAACCACCAAGCCGCCAGCCCCTCCGTGTGGAAGGGGTCGTTGAGTTTCACCATGATGTCGACGTCGCTGTCACCGCGGACGTTGGTGTTGTTGGGATACGAGCCCTTCGACGCCACCGTGATGTCGAGCCCCTGGAACGGCTCGTGTCGGGCCACCGCCTGTTTCACCATGCGCTCGGCGCGCTCCAGCCGGAGCTGTTCGGAAGCACCCGGAGGGTTCCTCCACTTGTTGATCAAAGAGATCCGCTGGTCATACGTCAGCTGTCGTGCCATGAACACCTCCAGGCTCCGGCGCGCCTGCGCCGGCCAACAGGGTACGAGCGGGCACCGACAGCGACATACAAGTATATCCGCGCGGGCGCTCAAGGCAGAGCCGGAAGGGCCGGGGTGCTTGCCAGCGCGGCGGCGGAGCGGCTCGACATCCCAGGGGCCTACCGGCCCCGGCGACGTCCCCCGGGGCCCGGCCCTATGGAGTCGTACGGTCGACGACGGCCCGGCTACGGCGTCAACGACCGAGCGGACTTCAGTCGTCTTCGCCCGGCGGCTCGGCGTGCAGGCAGTACACGCACTTGGACGCCTCATCGGCGCGGCCCATGCACCGCCGGCAGGTGCCGCGTTCCCGGACCGGGCCGCGGCCGTCCGCGCATCCCGGGCAGGTCATCACCGGCTGCTGGAAGCCGAAGCTGAGCACCCAGCCGTCGCCCTCTGCCGCCTTGCGTGCCAACTGGGAGACATCGTTCGCGGAGCGCTCGTCTCCGTCGTTGCCGGTCTCCACCGCCAGATAGACGGCGAGGCAGTCGTCCGTGTCGCAGACGACGGCTACTCCTGTAGGCATGCAGTCTTCTCCTCGGTCGTCCGGCGGGGTCAGCGGTTGTTGCGGTAGGCGATGATGCCGCCGGCGACCAGGCCGCGGCCGCGGGCCGTGCGGAACTCCTCCAACCTCTTGGCGTCGGTGTACGTCACCGGCGAGCTACCGGGCGGGGTGCGCACGCCGAGCTGCGGGCCGTAGAAGCACACCGCGTACCCGTGGTGCAGGGCGGCGGAGTACCAGTCGGGCGAGGCGGGGACGGTGATGCGGGAGTAGACGCCGCCGTCGGGAGAACGCAGCTCGATCCGGTCATCGGCCAGCCGGTGGAGGGCCCAGCCGGGGATGGTTCGCAGATCGGCGACGCCACGGGGGAAGCGCCGCATCCCTAACGCGATGGCGCCCTCCACCTGGATCTCGGCCGGTGCTCTCCCCGGGAGCCGGGACATCATCGCGCGCTCGGGCTCGAAGAGGGCCACCGGCATCGGGTCCTCGCCGTCGGTGGTCTGCAGGGTGCCGGTGTCCAGGTCGATCCCGGTGGCGACCTGCCCCAGCCCGAGCGAGGAGGAGTTCATGTAGAGCAGCCGGCCGTGGTCGTCGACGTTGTTGCTCAGCTGCTCCCCGGCCGCCAGGATCTCCGCCTGGCTGACGGCCCGGTCGTCGATGTGGAACCGCTGACGCGGCGGCTGGTTGCTCCGCTGCTTCTTGGGCTTGAACCGTCCCATTGAGGCACCCCCCTTGGTGTGTGATCAGCCAAGCCTCAGCCAGGCGCGAGCGGCGGCACAAGACCGCCTCCCGCCAACCGCGGCCGAACGGCACGAGGCCCCCAACAGCGCCGGGGGCCTCGCCGGGGGACGGTGCCGGTCAGGGCGAAGCCCCCGCCGAGATCTCGCCTGACAGCGCCCCGGCCGGGGAGGTGCCCTTGACGCCGGTTCGGGCCTGCGGGACGGTCAGCGCGCAACTGTGCGCAACCGACTCGACAGGGGAGTACGTGATGACGCTACGGTTCGTCGGGATCGACCCCAACACCGGCGGAGAGGGATCACCGACGGTCTGGGTGGAAGAGGAGAGCGCGGACCTGGTCCTCCAGGGCGAGGAAGCCGACGCCCTCCTCAAGAACCTGGTCGGGTCCACCGAGTGGGTGGCGAGCCACAAGACGGGGCTCCCCGCGCACGAGCGGGTGATCCGGATTCCGGCCCGCATGGTGCCGATTCTGAGGGAGGCGTGCGATGCCGCTGAACGCACAGCAGCTGAACACCGCGACGTTCGCTGAACTGCTCGCCGACACCCACCACACGGCAGTCCACCTGGAGATGCGCGACCAGTACGCCGTCGGCGACGAGACGGACGACTACGCCGCCTTCCTCCGGACCGGCGTCCCGAACCTCGACCCGGCCCGCTCGTTCTGGCCCCAGTGGACGCCGCTCGTGAGGGACGCGGTCGCCCGCGGCGTGGTGATGCGCCGCGCCCGGATCGTCTCCGAGCCGGTCACCGACTACATCCGCTACAAGCACGCCATCACCCCACTCAATCTCCAAGCCGGAGAGGACGTGCGCTGGCTGCCCCGCCGTCACGCCTCCTGTTGCGGGTCGTTCAGGGTGATCACTGTTGAAGGCGCTGACCTGTGCGTTGCTCACTCCGGTGAGCGCAAAGATGGCCACGAGCTTCGGCCTGCCGCTGGTATAGAGACCGGAGAGGGAGGCTCGTGAGCTGGTTCTCTATATCGTCCGTGCATGACTGCTCAGCTAGGAGCGGAAGCTGCTCATGCTCGCGGAGCGGTCAGTGAAACTGCGTATGTCTGACGGCTTGGGTGTGGGTGATGAGCGCTGCATATTGGGGGAGGGCGCCTGGGGCCCAGGCCAAGCGGGTGCTCCGGCTGAAGCCGTTGCTCCCGCCGACGCGGGTGGGGCCGAAGGGCGGCCGACGGGAGAAGCATCCGCGGCGGCGGATCGTGGACGCGATCTTCTACGTGGTGCGGACCGGGTGGGCCTGGCGGCAGCTGCCGAAGGACTTCGCGCCCTGGCCGACGGTGTACTGGTACTTCACGTGGTGGCACAACGATGGCACCGTTGAGTGCATCCACGATGCCCTGCGCGGCAAGGTCCGTGAAGCCGACGGCCGCGACGCGGAGCCGAGCGTGGGGCTGATCGACTCGCAGTCCGTCCGCACCGCCGACACCGTCCCCGCTGCCACCCGGGACTTCGACGCAGGCAAGAAGGTGAAGGGCCATAAACGGTTCATCGTGACCGACACCCTCGGCCTGCTCCTTGCCGTCCACGTCGTCGCGGCGAGCATCCAGGACCGCGACGGCGCCAAGCGACCCCTGCTGTGGACCAGGCTCGACCACCCCGGCGTCAAGAAAGTCTGGTCCGACCAGGGCTTCGCCGGCCGCCTGGTCGAGTGGACCGCCCAGATCCTCGGCCGCGAACTGGAGATCGTCCGCAAGGACCCCGACCAGCGGGGCTTCCAGGTCCAGCCCAAACGCTGGGCGGTAGAGCGCACCTTCTCCTGGCTCACCGCCCACCGCCGCCTCGCTCGGGACTACGAGACCAGCCCGGCCCACTCCGAGACGATGATCCGCTGGGCGATGATCGGCATCATGGTCCGCCGGCTCACCCGAGGCAGACCCGCCACACGGCCCGGCCCACGACCCCTCTCACACGCCCACCATGAGACCTCAAGCACGGTCTGATCAGTCAAACCGTCCGATTGCGCAGCCATCTGGGCACGGAGCCGAACGATTCACTCGGCATCCACGACCGCACCGGGCCGAGGCGACAACTTCTTGAAATTCGTGTCCCCGTGGCCACCCGAAATGGTGCCGCAAACGGTCCTCGGAGGGCCGCGGCGGCCTTCCCGCAGCGGCGTGCACCCTTCCCGCCCGACCACTCCAGATGGGCCTGCAAGGTCCCGTTCGGGCCCTCGCCATTTCGGCTCTGACCTGGTGTTTTCTTGGGAACCTCCTAAGTTGAGAGGACTCTGTCGAACACCCTCGGAGGGGGCACCATGAGCGAGGAATCCAAGACGTACGACGCCAGCACAATCGTGGTTCTGCAGGGCCTGGAGGCCGTTCGGAAGCGGCCCGGGATGTACATCGGATCGGTCGGTGAACGCGGCCTTCACCATCTGGTGCTTGAGGCCACCGAGCGGGCGCTGAACGAGATCCTCGGCGGCACCGCCAGCAGTGTCGAGATCGCCCTCACCGCCGACGGCGGCGTCCGTGTCACCGACGACGGCACGGGTCTTGCGGTCGGGCACGCCGGCCACACCGACGACCCTCCGTTGGAGACCCGGTTGACCGAGCTCTGGTGGGGGGCACCGCCCGCAGACCGACACTCGCTGTTCGGTGGTTACTTCGGCGTGGGATTGGCCGTCGTCAACGCCTTGTCGAGCCGCCTGACGGCAGAGGTACGGCGCGACGGCGCCCACTGGGTGCTGGAGTACGAGCAAGGCGTGCCTGTCGGGGTGCCCGCCCGCACCGGGCCGGCCGACGGCAGCGGAACCGTTATCACCTTCCGGCCCGACGCCGAGATCTTCGAGACGCTGAAGTTCTCGTTCGACACACTGACCGAGCGATTCAGAGAACTGGCCTTCCTGAACCGTGAGTTGGACATCACCCTGATCGATGACCGCGACCCTGAGGCGCCCCGGGCCGTTCGCTTCCGCTTCCCGGGCGGCCCGAGGGACTACATCGCGGAACAGGGCGCCCCGCTCCACCCAGACGTAATCGGCTTCGAGCGCGAGTACTCCGAGATGGAGGGAACCGTGGAGGTGGCCCTCCGCTGGTGCGACTCCCGCGAGGAACGGATCGCAAGCTACGCCAACAGCCTGCCGACCACCGGCGGTGGCACGCACGAACTCGGCTTCCGGGACGGCCTGGCAGCCGCGCTCACCGGCTACGCCCGGGAGCAACAGCTGCTCAGCCCGTCCGACCCCGACTTCACCCCCACCCAGCTCGGCGCGGGCCTGACGGCGGTCGTGTCGGTGAAGCTCGATCGGTCCGAGTTTGAGGGGGCAACCCGCGACCGACTGGGCAACGGGCCCGTCCGCGCCTTCGTCGCCGAGGCCGTCCAAGAGCACCTGACCGCCTGGCTCCGCGCCAACCCGGCGCAGGCGACGGCCGTCTTCGCCCGGATCTTGACGGCCACCCGCCACTGACAGAAGCACACCGAACACACCAGAGCCCAGGTCGGGATGGGGCCCCGGCCCGGGCTTTGGTGGCGCAGACGATCCCAGTGACCCCACTGGCCACACGGCGTGGCAGATCTCAAACACGGTCTGGCACTTCCCACCTGAGCTGGCAGACAGGTCTAGAGTGACGTCCGATGCAGCTTGAGCCGGCAGACGGAGGTGGTCTTGAGCGTCTCGCCGTACTCCACAGGCGGTGGGGGGACCGTGCTTGAGCACCGGTACGCCGCAGTGCTTCTGTCTTCTCTCCTCACCGGTGGTCCGCTCGAAGAGCTCGGCGATCCGGTGCTTAAGCCTTGCCAGATCCGTCTGCAAGCAAGTGAGTTCAGCCCTGTCGATGACGTGGTGATCATTGGCCGCCGTCCGCGGGGGAGCGAGGAGTTCGCGGCCTGCATCGGCGTGCGACGCGATCCTGACGTGGTGCCGTCCGACGCTGCGACGGTGAAGTTGATCGCCAACTACCTCAGGGAGGTCACCGAGCATTGGGGGGAGATCGAGTCCGGTCATCGGCGGCTGGTGCTCGCGGTCACGAACCGAAGCGAGCATGCGTTTCAGCTGGCAAGGCTTGCAGGACTTGCCGAGTCCCGGAACGCACTAGATTTCCGGGCGGAAGCAGCCAAGTCAGGTCCGACCGACGCACCCTTGCGGTCGCGCCTGAGAAGTTTCGACGCGGTGGTGGCAAAAGCGGCTGAGCAGGCAGGCTTGGACACGACCTCCCTTACTGCCGATGAACTCACGTGGCGACTGCTGAAGAGCCTGAAAGTGCAGCACCTGCGTCTGGAAGGCGCGACCGAGCTGGACCGGACCCAGGCGGTGGGACGGCTCCGGCAGTTCGCGTTCGAGGACACTGCCGAATCAGCGGAAGCGGCCTTCGCCCTGATCGAGCGTCGCGTTGGGGACTGGGCCCCCAACGCAGCTCGGGTCACCGAGCCGATGCTTCGTCGTGCTCTTGCTGCACGACTACGACAGCGTTTCTCCACCCCTCCAGCACCGACGGGTTCACCGAAAGTGGAGAGCGACGCGGTGATGCGGGGGCCGCTTGCGAGTCTGGGCCTGGAGCGAGACTTCATGGCAGCTCAGGCCCTGGAGAGTTCTGCCCCGGCGGACGCCGCTGCCGGGTACGAGCGGCTCGGGGACCAGCTGTCTGCCTGGCCGGCGTTTGCACTATCGATGCGCAGACGACAGGCCGTGAGCCTACACAAGGCCGGTGACCACGATGCCGGCACGGCGATTGACGTGTCGGTCATGGCAGCAGCCCTCCAAGCGGGCGAGCCGTGGCTGGCGAGCTCGGTGATCGCCCGCTTGTCGGAAGAGAACATCGAAGCGTCAGACCATCTGATCCGCGTTGCGAACGCCCTAGGGGATCTGGCCGCCTTCGAACATGGTCACGAGGTCTCCCTCGACGATGTCACGACCACGATCGAGGCTCTGCGGCCGCAGGACCCTCACGCCGTTTTCGCTGCCACCTGGTTCGCCGAGCATGCCATCGCCATGGAACGGCTGGACCTGCTCAAGCCACTATCGGCAGTCCTGGACGATCTCGCCGACAGCGCGGCCGAATCCGAGGTTGAATTCCAAGCCAGGCTCAGAGCATGCCTGGCTGACACCGACCACAGCGGAGCCCGATGGGTAAGGCTTCGGCAGGCGTCCCACCCGCCTCACCTGGCATCCCTGCTGCGGGCCCGCTACGCCCGGTTCCTCGCGGAGAACGGAAGGGGCGAGGAATCCGTTGAGCACTACGGAGACGCAATCGAAAGAGCGGTGAGACTGGAACACCATGCCGATGCGGCGGCGTGGCTGGAAGCGCGAAGCCTCGCCCAGATTCGCTACAGCCCGCAACTCGATGGAGCCGACGCCTACCCCAAGACGTCAGTCCTGCGGTCGGCGAGCCAGGCCAGCAGCATTCCTTCACCGTTTTCCGCACGGGAACGTGCCCTGGGGAGGCTGGCTCATCGATCGCATCCAGCAGAATGCCGGGCAGCTCTCGTCCATTACCGCCGCCATGCGGCGGCGTCGGCTGGCTGGAGCGCGGAACGCGAGGCCCACGAACTGCTCGGCAGACTCCACCTGGACCACCACCTCGCCCATGACGCGGTCGGTCCGCTTGTCGCTGCCGGAAGTACCAAACTCCTGCACGAGCTTGTCGAACACCTGCCGGAGGAGCCCGCGGACCTGCCCCAGCCTCTGGGATGGCCAGACCTACCGCGCTGGAAGCGCAAGAGCCTGTTCCTCGCAGCCCGCACGATGGCTGACCTCATGCCCGACCAGCAGGCAAGAGCCTGGGCAGACCTGGCCCTGAAGGAGATCACCGGCTTCGAGACCAAGCCGCCTCTCCACCCGGTCACCCACGAAGCCGCGCTTGCCTACATCCAGGCGGCTGCCCCGGCCTTCACTGCCGATCAGGCCCACCGGTTCATCACCATCACCGAGCACTGGCCCCAGACAGGCACGACAGCCGACCCTCGGGTGGGCCGCCCCTATGCCAACACATTGCTGACCATCGCCCGACAGCACCGCGGCATCCTCCAGGTCGAAGCCGTCGACCGACTGTGCCAGGCAATGCTGGACGACTACACGATGTCCCTTGCCGTGCTGCGCCAGGCAGACGTCCTGCGACTGCAGCCCTCCGTCGTCTCGGACCGCTGCAGTACCCCCACCGGTCCTGGCGCGCTGAAGGCCGCCCTGGCGCTCACCCTCGCCGGCAGCCCAGCCGGACAGTACCGCCCCATGGCACAGTCCCTCCTCGACGCCCACCTTGCGAAACCGGGCTCCGCGAAGCCATCGCCCGAAGCCACCCTGGAGCGAACATCACGGCTGGCAGCCCACCTGCTTGCAACAACCCAATGTCAGGAGTTCACCACAGCCCTCATCGACATCGCCCAGGACCACGACCAGCCAACGCGCAGGCGGCAGGACGCTCTGTATGCCCTCGGGCACATGGCTCCGCGCCTCACCACGCGGCAGCGATCCCAATGCTTCGACACCGCAATGGACGCGACAAGAGGAACCCTGGACGGCGGCAACGGAAACAGCCGCCAGGCCAGTCACCCCCTGGCCCGCTTCCGGTTCAACCACGGCCCGGACACGCTGCGATACGCAGGGATCCACGCAGCCGTCAGTCTTGCGCGGACTGAAGCCCACGCGAGCCAGATTGCGGCCGAAGCCTTCCCGCTTCTCGCACACTGCGAGGAGGACACGGACCGCATCATCGCGACCGCACTGGCCGACCTGTCTCCCGAGTTCCTCGCCCCGCTGATCCCGGTCCTTGCCGGCCATTCGTCGCCCTGGGCACGTGCTCTTGCCGCCCACCTGTGGTGCTACTCCGGCGCAGTACCTGACCGGCGCCTCGGCCTCCTCCTCGCATCCGACCCCTCCCGCCATGTCCGCCGCAACCTGGCGAGCTCGCTTCCTCAGGACCACTCCTACGCCGAGATCCGGTCCGTCCTGAGCCACGACTGCCGACGCTCAGTGCGACACCAAAGCGCAGAGTGCTTCTGAACCCTTCCCTTATCAATGACGCCTACTGAGGGAAGCCCGACTTGCTCACGGCCCTGGAATTCGACACACGCTGTGCACCAGTCCGCGTCTCGCACTACCTGGAGTTGGTGAAGGCCGTCCGCGCGAGCGCAGCCGACGAGCTGAACTGGCTGAAATGGGAATCGACCCTGGACTTCCGGCCGACGAACAGGGCCGACAAGAGCGCCCGTGCCCATCTAGGACCTGTCCGGTCGATCATGTGACTACTTCGGGTCCACGTCGTTGATGTGGACATGGGGCGGGGTGATCTGACGGATGCCGAATGGGAACGGCTGCGGCCGTTCCTACCGGTCAGCAACAGGCGCTGGGGCAGGTGGCGGGACCACCGTCAGGTGATCGACGGGATCTTGCACCGGGTGCGGACCGGGGTGCAGTGGCGTGATCTGCCTGAACGGTTCGGGCCGTGGAAGACGGTCTACGAACGGCACCGACTGCGGTCGGCTGACGGCACCTGGGAACATCTGCTCCAGCAGGTTCAGGCCGAGGCCGACGCGGCAGGTGAGATCGACTGGGACATCTCGGTCGACTCCACTATCGTCCGGGCCCACCAGCACGCGGCCGGTGCCCACACCGACCCGCCGCCCACCCCGCCTCAAAGGGGGCCGAACCATCAGAACACCAGGACGAGACGCCGTGGCAGACCTGGTCGCCCGCCTGGAGGAGGTGGTGCTGGAGGTGAGGGCCTGGGCCATTCGCGCGGCGGGTTCACCACCAAACTGCACCTGAGTGCGGATGGCCGCTGCCGCCCGCTTTCCCTGGTCGTCACGCCGGGACAGCGGGCCGATTGCACCCAGTTCAAGCCTGCGCTGGAGAAGATCCGCGTTCCCAGGGTCGGCCCGGGCCGTCCCCGGACGAAGCCGGACAGCCTCGCGGCGGACAGGGCTTACAGCAACGGGCCGTGCCGCGACTACCTGCGGCACCGGGGCATCCGGCACACCATCCCGGAGAAGACCGACAGCCGGGCCGCCCGCCTGCGAAAAGGCTCACGCGGCGGACGGCCACCGGGCTTCGACGAAGACCGATACAAGAAACGCAACACCGTCGAACGGGCCATCAACCGGCTCAAGAACGCGCGAGCCGTCGCCACTCGTTACAACAAGCGAGGCTACGTCTACCTCGGCACCGCGACCGCCGCAGCCCTCACCGTCTGGCTCCGAACCTGACCGCCCGGACAAGACACAGGGTGGGACAGGGGGCTCGCCCGGCTGCCATGCCTCGGTGACCCATCCGCTGCCGCACCTCTTTAACTGATCGTTTCAGAATGAGTTGAGCCGTGGGCCTTGCGCTCGACGATCTTGGTCGGCAGGGTGGCTCGGATGCGTGCTGATCTTGTTCCGGATGACCTGTGGGAGCGGGTGGCCCCGCTGCTGCCGCCCGCCCCCGAACGGCGCCATCGCCACCCGGGGCGGCTGCGTGTTCCCGATCGAGTGGCGCTCGCCGGCGTCATGTACGTGCTGCGGACCGGTGTCGCGTGGCGTGACGTCCCCGCGGAGGCAGTGGGCTGTTCCGGGGTGACGGCCTGGCGCCGACTGCGGGACTGGACCGAGGCCGGTGTCTGGCCGCGCCTGCACGCCGCCCTGTTGACCGAGCTTCGTCGCGCCGGCCTGCTGGACCTGGACGACTGCTCCGTGGACGGATCGCACGT
>NZ_JBEXSZ010000100.1:0-30242 GCF_040613865.1 Streptomyces sp. NPDC006197
CTGCGCCGAGGCCGGCAAGAAGCCCTACGAGGTGAAGGTCTACTCGGAGAACGCGCGCGGTGGGCGCGGTGCCGGCCGCGCCGGCCGGCGGGGGAGTGTCGGAGGCGGCCGGGGCGCTCTCCACGGGGGCGGACCCCTCCGCTTCGAGCAGTTGTGCCGCGTGCCGGCCGAGCCGTGCCAGGACGTCGGCCGGGAGCCAGGGGTCGGTGACCGGGAGGGTCTCGACGATCTCGGTCGCCGTGGGCCGGGCCGCCGGGTCCTTGGCGAGGCAGGCCCGGATGAGTCCGGAGAGCTCGGGCGGAAGGTCCGTCAGGTCGGGCTCGTCGTGGGCGATGCGGAACATGGTGGCGTGGACGCCGCTGTCCGCCGTGCCGAAGGGGGCGCGGCCGGTCGCCGCGTACGCGAGCACGGACCCGAGGCAGAAGACGTCCGACGCGGGGCCGACGTGGTCGCCGCGGACCTGCTCGGGCGACATGAAGCCGGGGGAGCCGACGACCGCCCCGGTGGTGGTCAGGTTGCCGCCGTCGGCGACGGTGTCGACGGCGCGGGCGATGCCGAAGTCGATGATCCGCGGCCCGTCGACGGTCAGCAGCACGTTGGACGGCTTGAGGTCGCGGTGGACGAGTCCGGCGGCGTGGATGTGGTCGAGGGCGCGGGCGAGCCCGGACGCCAGGGCCCGCACGGTCGCGGGCGGCAGCGGCCCGAACTCGTCGCCGACGACGGTCCGCAGCGAGGGACCCGGTACGTATCCGATGGCGACCCACGGCGAGTCGGCGGTGGTGTCCGAGCCGAGGACGGGCGCGGTGCCGGTGCCGCCGACCCGTTCCAGGGCGGCGACCTCGCGGGCGAAGCGGCGCCGGAACTCGTCCTGGGCGGCCAGCTCCGCGTGCACCACCTTGACCGCGACGGTCCGCCCGCCGGCCGAGCGCGCCAGGAACACCCGGCCCATCCCGCCGACCCCGAGGCGGCCGATCAGACGGAACGGGCCGACGCTGACCGGATCTTCCGCGTTCAATGACTCCACGTCGCCAGAGCATGCCAGACGGGCAAGTGAGCCGTCTCCGCAGACCTTCAGCCCCTTCGGCGTCGCGCAGGGCAGGTGTCCGTGCGCGCAGCGCGGGTCGGAGCACTTCTCGGAATCGCTTCATCACCGGCCTGGAGTCCGATGCACTGCGGTGAGACCCGGTAGCGGGCCGCCACCTGGACTTCGCCCTTCGTTCAGGGAGGCCTACTCGGGTGGACGGGCATGGGTTGCCGGGGGTCTGGAGCGTAGGTGTAATGGGCCACGAGGGGGCCTTCCGTGTGAGGAGTACCCCATGCGCTCGATGCGTGTCGTCGAAGTGACCGCCTACGGAGGACCCGAGGTCCTCAGAATGGCCCGCCGGCCCGAGCCGGAGGCGGGGGCCGTCCCGGGCAGGGTGCGGGTGCGGCTGAAGGCGGCCGGAGTGAACCAGGCGGATCTGCGGATCCGTGCGGGCAGGTACTCCGACGCGGTCGGCGACCTCAGGCCCCCGTTCGTCCTGGGGACGGACTTCGCGGGCAAGCTGCTCGACGTCGCTCCCGGCATGCCGCCCGGGATCCGCGTGGCCGGTTTCGTGCCGTGGTTCGAGATGCTGACGGGCGACGGCACGTACGCGGAGATCATCTGGGCCGACCCGGAGTGGCTGGCCCCGATCCCGGACGACGTGGACTACACCGTGGCCGCCTCCCTCCCGCTGGCCTCGGCCACCGCCCAGCAGGGCCTCGAAAAGCTCGACCTCCCGGAGGGGGCGACGCTGCTCGTGACCGGCGCGAGCGCGGTGGTGGGCCGCCTGGCGGTCCAGTACGCCCATGCCGCCGGACTGCGCGTGGTGGCCGTCGCCCACGAGGGCGACGAGCCCGAGCTGAGGGTCATCGGCGCGGACCACGTCGTCACGCGCGGCGTCCCGGAGGACGTGGTCGCGAAGGTGCGCGCGGGCGACCCGGACGGGGTGGACGCGGTCTTCGACGGGGCGCTCATCGGCGCCGAGCTGCTCCCGGTGGTCAAGGACGGCGGCGCGTTCGCCGCGCTCGCCCCCGACCGGGTGCCGACCGCCGAGCGGGACATCCGCGTCGAGACCGTACGGGCCAAGCCGGACGCGATCCGGCTCGGGGAGAGCCTGCGGAAGGTGGCGGACCGGGAGCTGATCACCCGGGTGGCCGATGTCATGCCCCTGGAGGAGGTCGCGGAGGCGCACCGCAGGGCGGAGGCGGGACACAGGCCGGGCCGGATCATCCTGATGATCTGAGCATGATCCGGGTCACAGTGGCTGGACCTCAACTTTGGTTGAGGAAGAAGGATCTCTCTCACCAGCCACTGCGACTCAGGAGACGATCCCCATGGCCACGCTGCTGCACATCGACACGTCCTTCGACGGCGAGAAGTCCCACTCCCGCGCCGTCACCGCCGCCTTCCGCGAGGTCTGGGAGGCGGAGCACCCCGAGGGGACGGTGATCTACCGCGACCTCGCGGCGGAACCGATCCCGCACCTGGAGGCCGCCGCGTACTACGCCGGCAGCACCGCTCCCGCCGAGCAGTCGCCCGAGCAGCGCGCGGCCTTCGCCCTGCGTGCCGAGCTGATCGAGGAGGCCGAGCGGGCGGACGTGATCCTGATCGGCGCCCCGATGTACAACTACACGATCCCCTCCACGCTGAAGGCGTGGATCGACCACGTCTTCCTCGTGGGCCGCACCTCGGTGACCGAGCACCCCTCGCTCGCCGGCAAGAAGGCCGTGGTCGTCGCCAGCCGGGGCGGTTCCTACCGCGAGGGCACGCCGATGCACGGCAACGACTACGTCGAGAGCTACCTGCGGCAGGCCCTCGGGGGCGGCTTCGGCCTGGACGTCACCTTCATCGTCCCCGAGCTGACCCTGGCCCCGTTCGTCCCGGCGATGGCCGGCCTCGTCCCGCTGCACGAGGCCTCCCGCACGGAGTCCCTCGCGACGGCGGAGTCCCTGGCGAAGGAACTGGCGGCTCAGCCGGCCGCGTAGGCGAGGAAGAAGCTCCAGGAGGACGGCTCCACGGCGAACGTGGGGCCGTCCTGGACCTTGGAGTCCCGGAGGTGGACGGCGGCGCCTTCCGGCCGTCGGCCGAGGGCGACCTCGACGCAGTTGCCGCCGTCGTCGCTGTGGCTGGACTTGAACCAGTGCAGGGTCTCGTTCATCTCCGTACTCCCGCCAACTCCTCGATGACGCCCAGCGACCTGCGCGGATCCAGGGCCTGTGCCCGGATCTTCGCATACCGCTCCCGGTGCGTACCGACCTTCGCCCGGTCCCTGAAGGTTCACGTTGCTCCTCCGGGCGCACTCAGCCAAGTACGCCCACGGCTCCCCGCCGAATTCGACTGCGTACGGGGCCTGTTGACGCAGGTCAAGGGGTTGTCGACGCGCCCGCCGCAGTCGTGGAAAACGCTGGCGCCGACGCGCGAACATGGTCTCGTGAATGAAGAGGATCGGGAAGTGAAGGCGGATTGGATTCCTGTTTCCGGATTCCAACTCCGTAAGGCGGGCGTGCAATTCGACGCCGTTCGGGTGGACGGCGACGAAGGGCGCCGGCTGGCCGACTGGATGGAGCTGCTCACGGGGGGAGACCCGGGCCCCGTCGTCATCGAGGCGAACGGCCGACGAGGGGTGTACTTCCTCGTGCCGCCCGGCACCACGGGGCACAGGTCCTGGCCGCGCGGGGTGACCCGCTTCAACGCGGGACCCGGCCAGGTGAGTTACGTCCCGGTGCCCGCCCTGGCCGGCCGCACCTGGCCCCTCTCCTGGCGCTGCCTTCCCTCCGGCCCCGCCCGCTTCGTCCACCCGCTCCTGCTCCGCAGCGCTGTGACGGAGCTGTTCGCGGGAGGTCCGGGTTGATCAGGCCGTCCTGGCCACCCAGGTGAGGGCCAGGGGCGGGGTGAAGGCCGCGAGGAAGGCGGGCAGCCGGTCGAAGCCCGAGACCTGGAACTCCAGGGCCATCGGCAGGAGCAGGACGACGCCGGCCAGGAGGATGCCGAGCGCGGGCAGGTGGACGCGGGGACGGAAGCGGCGGAGCTTGTGGAGGTCGTCCTCGTCCATCTGGGACTTCATGATGCCGCCCGCGATCAGGACCCACGGCCCGCCCCAGACCGCTGCGGCGAACATGACGATCCCACGCGACCCGTAGCGTTCGGCGTTTTCGGCCACGGGCGCTTCCGGGTCGCGGGGCGCGAAGTACACGTCCACCTCCGTGCCGGGCACGGGCGGCTCGTAGCGGGTGTACATCGCGGGGACGGTGACCTCGCGGGGACCGTCCTCGTACGGGATGCGCAGGGTGAGGTCGGTGAGGTAGTACGGGTCGTGGTCCTGGTCGCCCTCGTGGAACTCGGGCTCGTCGGCCAGGCGTACGACGGTGACCGCGTACTCGTCGTACCCGGCGCGTTCCAGACGCTCGGTCTCCCGGCCGTAGTCGCTGCTGCCCGTGAAGACCGTCAGGAAGGCCGTGACGGCGGCGAAGGGGATGCCGAAGGCGAACAGGTAGGGCAGGGCGGGGTTCGGGCTGCGCGTCTCCCGGTACGGCTTGTCGTACGGGTCGTCGTCGCGGCCGGCGGCGCGGTACGAGGCCACGACCCAGCCCACGGCGAAGAGCACGGCGACACCGGCGAGCACCAGCTCGGGCACGAGCGGTGGGTACGGGGAGACCCCCCAGAGGGACGCGCCGACGGCGGCCGTGGCGCCGAGGACCATCCCCCAGCCGGTGATCGTCGTGGCAGCGCTGCGGCCGGGCGTGTACATGCCGCGCAGCCTAGAGGGTGCCCGCGCCACCCCACCCCGCAACGTGTCGGGTCCGCCACGGTCTCGGTGGACAAGATGGTGATGGCCCGTCCCACCTGCGGTTCCTTACCCTCGACCCCATGACCCCTCATGTCATCGAACCCGATCCCCAGGCCGGGGCCGCCGTCAAGGCCGCCGACCGCGCGCACGTCTTCCACTCCTGGTCCGCCCAGGGCCTGATCGACCCGCTCGCCGTGGCCGGCGCGGAGGGTTCGTACTTCTGGGACTACGACGGCAACCGCTACCTCGACTTCACCAGCGGCCTCGTCTACACGAACATCGGCTACCAGCACCCCAAGGTCGTCGCCGCCATCCAGGAGCAGGCCGGGAAGCTCGCGACCTTCGCGCCCGCCTTCGCCGTGGACGTCCGCTCCGAGGCCGCACGCCTCATCGCCGAGCGCACCCCGGGCGACCTGGACAAGATCTTCTTCACCAACGGCGGCGCCGAGGCCGTCGAGAACGCCGTCCGCATGGCCCGGCTGCACACCGGCCGCACGAAGCTGCTCTCCGCCTACCGCTCGTACCACGGCGCCACCTCCACCGCGATCAACCTGACCGGCGACCCGCGCCGCTGGGCCTCCGACACCGCCTCCGCGGGCGTCGTGCACTTCTGGGCGCCGTTCCTCTACCGCTCGCCCTTCTACGCCGCCACCGAGGCGGAGGAGAGCGCGCGGGCCCTCCAGCACCTGGAGGACACGATCGCCTTCGAGGGTCCGGCGACGATCGCCGCGATCATCCTGGAGACCGTGCCCGGCACCGCCGGCATCATGACCCCGCCGCCCGGCTACCTCGCCGGCGTCCGCGAGATCTGCGACAAGTACGGCATCGTCTTCATCCTGGACGAGGTCATGGCCGGCTTCGGCCGCACCGGCAAGTGGTTCGCCGCCGAGCACTTCGACGTCGTGCCCGACCTGATGACCTTCGCCAAGGGCGTGAACTCGGGTTACGTGCCGCTCGGCGGCGTCGCCATCAACGCCGAGATCGCCGCCACCTTCGACAAGCGCCCCTACCCCGGCGGCCTGACCTACTCCGGTCACCCGCTGGCCTGCGCCGCCGCCGTCGCCACCCTCCAGGTGATGGCCGACGAGAAGGTCGTCGAGCACGCCGCCCACATCGGCGAGACCGTCCTCGGCCCGGGCCTGCGCGAGCTCGCCGAGCGCCACCCGTCCGTCGGCGAGGTCCGCGGCACGGGCGTCTTCTGGGCGCTCGACCTGGTCAGGAACAAGGAGACCCGCGAGCCGCTCGTCCCGTACAACGCGGCCGGCGAGGCGAACGCGCCGATGGCCGCCTTCGGCGCGGCGGCGAAGAAGAACGGCCTGTGGCCCTTCATCAACATGAACCGCACCCACGCCGTTCCCGCCTGCAACGTCTCCGAGGCCGAGGTCAAGGAGGGCCTGGCGGCCCTGGACGCGGCCCTCGCGGTCGCCGACGAGCACACCGCATAACCGCAGCACCGGGAGGTCCCCTCCGTCTGGACTAGGGTGTCCGGAACCGGACGGAGGGGACCGACCACATGCCCGCGAGCGGAGCTGTCACGCGCAGCACCTTGCGACAGCAGATCGCGGACGCGCTCCGTGACGAGGTGCTCGCGGGCCGTCTCCAGCCCGGCGAGGAATTCACCGTCAAGCAGATCGCCGAGCAGTACGGGGTCTCCGCGACGCCCGTCCGCGAAGCCCTCGTCGACCTCTGCGCCCAGGGCCTCCTCGACTCCGACCAGCACCGCGGCTTCCGCGTCCACCAGTACTCGATCGACGACTACCGGGGCATGGTCGAGGCCCGGATGCTCGTCGTCGACGGCATCTTCCGCCGCCACGCCCCCGCGACGACCCCGCCGCCCCCCGCCCCGGAGCCCGACCTCGGCATCGGCGTCGCGCTCGTCTCCGTACGCCGCCGGGGCGAGGCCGCCGCCCGCGCCGCCCGCGCCGGGGACCTCGACATCCTCATCGGCTACGACATCCGCTACTGGCGCGAGCTGGGCCGCCTCGTCTCCGCCAACGACTACATCGCCGACTTCCTGCACCGGCTCCGGGTCCAGGCCTGGGTCTTCTCCGTGCCCTACCTGCGCTCCGAGCGGGACGTCCTCGGCTGGCTGTGGAGCGGGCACGTGGACCTGGTCGACGCGATCACCCGCGGCGACTCGGAGGCGGCCGTCGAGGTCGTACGGGCCTACAACGCGCACTCGCTGGAATGGGCCGACCGCCTGGAGGCGCGGGCCCGCTGAGACCCCTTCGGGTTGAGGCCGGGCATCCGGGGGCAGGTCATCGGGCGGGTGGGCGTCGTCGGCCCGGCCGACTACCCTGGCCGTCCCTGCAACTGACGGAGAGCGAGCCTCCCTTGGCCTGTGACCTGTGGCTGGTCCCCCTCGTCGACGTGCTGTGCCACAGCCCCGACAATCCCCTGGCCGAAGAGATAGCCGCCTACGACGCCGTGCTGAGCGCCTCCGGCCTGCCGACCGTGCCCGTCTACGCGTACATGCCGGGGCTCTCCGGCGACGTCGCCCCGGTCGCCGGCTTCGACTACACGGCCCTGCACTTCCTGCGCCGCGCCCATCTGCTCCGGATGTGCGGGCTGCCGGTCGAGCCCGTCGACGAGCTCGGCGGGGACTACGAACAGCTCCTGGAGATGTTCGAGACGACCGCCCAGCAGTCGCACCTGGTCTGGCACTACGACCACGCGGGCGCGTACGTGCCGGTGGACTTCCCCGTGCCGCTCGCCAACGACGAGCTCCTCGAAGGCGGCGGCCCGCTCGGCTCCTCGTACGGGCTGCTGCGGGAGCTGGAGTTCGTGGCGCCCTCGATCGGCATCGACCCGGCGAACCCGCCCGCGGCCCCGGAGCCGCCGGAGCGGCCCACCACCCTGGAGGAGCCGGCCGCGGCCGTGCCGTACGACGGCCACCCCTTCGCACGGGAGCGGCACGTCTGGCTGGGGCTGCACGCGGCGGCGACCCGGAGCCTCGCCCAGGGTTCGATGATCATGCTGAGCTGAGGGTCGTGCGCTCGCCCCGGAGGCCTGCGGTCAGCGGGCCTCCGGGGGCCGCTGGCGTGGCATGTTCGGCCGGGTGCCCGGCGGCAGCGGGAAACGGCCGGACGGATGGGCCGCCTCCGGCCTGGCCGGTACGACCCCGACCGACTGGAGCGCCAGCGGCGTCGGGCCCGAGCGGAACTCGACCATCCAGTCCGCGGTCTCCGTCCGCACCAGCTCCGTCACGTCCTCCGAGAAGCGGCGCAGCACGCCGAGACAGCGCTCGGCCGCCTCGCTCGCCGTGCCCTCCGTGGGGCCCAGGACCTCCCGGACGCTCTCCGAGGCCCAGTCGAACTGGAGCGCCTGCAGCCGGCGCTGCACGGCCTGCGCCGTCGCCACGTCCCTCATCCAGCCGGACGTCAGCCCGAAGTACCGGTCGCAGGCCAGGCAGGCGGCGCCGAGCAGCAGCGACAGATAGCCCCAGCCCGCCGTGCCCTCGGCGACCCCGGTCAGGTCGAGCAGGGGGAGCGCGGCGCCCACGATCGCCCCCGCGGCCGTGCCGATCCGCAGGATCCGGGCGGCCCGGCGCTTTTGGACGCGGTCGGAGAGGTACCACTCGGCGGTGCGCAGGGCGTTGTTCTCGACCCAGCGGTACAGCTCGTCGAGCCGTTCGGCCGGCTCGCCCCAGTCTCCCAGGGGGAAGGGCGTACCGGTCAGATCACGGTGGACGTCTCCCCCGGGGGGTCCCGGTGGCTGCATCTCCGGCTGCTGGCTCACCGGGGGACTCCTCTGTTCAGCTCAGTGCTCGTGTCCTTCTGTGACGTGCGGTGCACGTGGTGCCTGCCCTTCCTACCGCCGAATGGTGGGCGATGGGCCCGGAATCCCGGGATTTCCGCCCGCAAGAGGGTCTTGATCAGGTAGAGGAGCCCGCAGTTTCTCACTCGAAAGAGTTGCGTCGGCGTCCCGGTCCGTGACCACGTAGGCTCGGCATACCGACATATCGAACCTGAGGAGTGACCGTGATTCCCGGTGGTGGCCAGCCCAACATGCAGCAGCTTCTCCAGCAGGCCCAGAAGATGCAGCAGGACCTCGCCAAGGCCCAGCAGGAGCTCGCGGCGACCCTGGTCGACGGGCAGGCGGGCGGCGGCCTGGTCAAGGCGACCGTCACCGGCGCCGGCGAGCTGCGCGCCCTGGAGATCGACCCCAAGGCGGTCGACCCCGAGGACACCGAGACGCTGGCCGACCTGATCGTCGCCGCGGTGCAGGCCGCCAACGACAACGCGCAGCAGCTCCAGCAGACCAAGCTCGGCCCGCTCGCCCAGGGCATGGGCGGCATGCCGGGCCTCGGCTTCTGAGCGCCCTTCCGAGCCCCTTCTAAGGCTCGCTTCAAGCCACTACCGTAAGAATCAAGCACTCCGAGAGAGGCGTTCCGTTGTACGAAGGCGTGGTTCAGGACCTCATCGACGAACTGGGCAGGCTGCCCGGCGTCGGTCCCAAGAGCGCGCAGCGGATCGCCTTCCACGTCCTCCAGGCGGAGCCCACGGACGTCCGGCGCCTCGCGCACGCCCTTCTGGAGGTCAAGGAGAAGGTCAGGTTCTGCGCGGTCTGCGGGAACGTGGCGCAGCAGGAGCAGTGCAACATCTGCCGCGACCCGCGCCGCGACCTGACCGTCATCTGCGTGGTCGAGGAGCCCAAGGACGTCGTGGCGATCGAGCGGACGCGCGAGTTCCGCGGCCGGTACCACGTCCTCGGCGGCGCGATCAGCCCCATCGAGGGGGTCGGCCCGGACGACCTGCGCATCCGCGAGCTGCTCGCGCGGCTGGCGGACGGCACCGTCACCGAGCTGATCCTCGCGACCGACCCGAACCTGGAGGGCGAGGCCACCGCGACGTACCTGGCGCGGATGATCAAGCCCATGGGACTCAAGGTGACCCGGCTCGCCAGCGGCCTCCCGGTCGGCGGCGACCTGGAGTACGCCGACGAGGTGACCCTCGGCCGTGCCTTCGAGGGGCGGCGGCTGCTAGATGTATGACGACAGGGCCGGCGCGCGCCGCGCGCTCTCAGGGAGGCTGCTCGATGTCTGATCCCACACTGCACTCCGTCACGCAGGACCCGGACGACTTCGCGGTCCAGATCGCCGACTCGATCGAGAGCTTCATCGTCGCGACGACCGAGGTCGCCAAGGGCGACGAGCCGGACAGCGCGGTGCCCTTCATCCTCCTGGAGATCTCCCAGCTGCTCCTGGCGGGCGGCCGGCTCGGCGCGCACGAGGACATCGTCCCGGACGAGCGGTACGAGCCGGACACGGGCCCCGAGCCGGACGTCGACGACCTGCGCGAGCGGTTCGCGGTGATGCTGGAGCCGGTCGACGTCTTCTCCGAGGTCTTCGACCCGTACGAGCCGCGCAAGGCCCCGGTGCCGGCCCGGATCTCCGACAACCTCGCCGACATCGTCACCGACCTGCGCCACGGCCTCGCCCACTACCGCGCGGGCCGCACCAGCGAGGCGCTGTGGTGGTGGCAGTTCTCGTACTTCTCCAACTGGGGCCCCACCGCCTCGGCCACCCTGCGCGCCCTCCAGTCCCTCGTCGCCCACGTCCGCCTCGACCAGCCCCTCGCCGCCCTCGACGGCCTCGACACGGACGAGGACCTCACCGAGGACGACCTCGCGGAGGAGGCGGGCCGCGTGATGCTGGAGGAGATCGCGAACCCGCTGGGGCTGCGGAGCCGGTCGCTCAGGAAGTAGCGCGGGCCGGTCGGCTCGGGAAAGCAGCGCGAGCCGGTCGCCCAGGAAGCAGCGCGCCGTCGGGCGGCCGGTCGGTCGTCGGCCGCCCGACGGGCGTGGGTGATCACTCCGCGAGCAGCGCGTCTCATCATTCGATATCACGCTGGCGTTTTCGGGTCCCTCGATAGACTGAGGCGATCGCAGCGCCGGCTGCGGCACAGACTGAGCGAGGAGCGCACGTGGGCCTTGTCGTGCAGAAGTACGGAGGCTCCTCCGTTGCCGATGCCGAAGGCATCAAGCGCGTCGCCAAGCGGATCGTGGACGCCAAGAAGAACGGCCACCAGGTGGTCGTCGTGGTTTCCGCGATGGGCGACACGACGGACGAGCTGATCGATCTCGCCGAGCAGGTATCCCCGATCCCTGCCGGACGTGAGTTCGACATGCTGCTGACCGCCGGAGAGCGGATCTCCATGGCCCTGCTGGCCATGGCGATCAAAAACCTGGGCCACGAGGCCCAGTCGTTCACGGGCAGCCAGGCAGGCGTCATCACCGACTCGGTCCACAACAAAGCGCGCATCATCGATGTCACGCCGGGCCGGATCCGTACCGCCCTCGACGAGGGCAACATCGCCATCGTCGCCGGCTTCCAGGGCGTGTCCCAGGACAAGAAGGACATCACCACGCTCGGCCGCGGCGGTTCCGACACCACCGCCGTCGCGCTCGCCGCGGCGCTCGACGCCGAGGTCTGCGAGATCTACACCGACGTCGACGGCGTGTTCACGGCCGACCCGCGCGTCGTGAAGAAGGCGAAGAAGATCGACTGGATCTCCTTCGAGGACATGCTGGAGCTCGCCGCCTCCGGCTCCAAGGTGCTGCTGCACCGCTGCGTCGAGTACGCACGCCGTTACAACATCCCGATCCACGTCCGCTCGTCCTTCTCGGGGCTGCAGGGCACCTGGGTCAGCAACGAGCCACACTCCAACGAAAAGGGTCCCAAGGTGGAGCAGGCCATCATCTCGGGCGTCGCCCACGACACCTCCGAGGCGAAGATCACCGTCGTCGGCGTGCCGGACAAGCCGGGCGAGGCCGCGGCCATCTTCCGCGCCGTCGCGGACGCCGAGATCAACATCGACATGATCGTGCAGAACGTGTCCGCGGCCTCCACCGGCCTCACGGACATCTCCTTCACCCTCCCCAAGGCCGAGGGCCGCAAGGCCATCGACGAGCTGGAGAAGGCGAAGGCCGCGATCGGCTTCGACTCGCTGCGCTACGACGACCAGATCGGCAAGATCTCCCTGGTCGGCGCGGGCATGAAGACGAACCCGGGCGTCACCGCCGACTTCTTCAAGGCGCTGTCCGACGCGGGCGTGAACATCGAGCTCATCTCGACCTCCGAGATCCGCATCTCGGTCGTCACCCGCGCCGACGACGTCAACGAGGCCGTGCGCGCCGTCCACACCGCCTTCGGCCTGGACAGCGACTCGGACGAGGCCGTCGTCTACGGAGGCACCGGACGATGAACCCGAAGCCGACGCTCGCGGTCGTGGGAGCGACCGGGGCGGTCGGCTCGGTCATGCTCCAGATGCTCACGCACCACGCGGACGTCTGGGGCGAGATCCGCCTTCTCGCCTCCCCCCGCTCGGCCGGCCGCAAGGCCCCCGTCCGGGGGGAGGAGTGCGAGATCCTCGCGCTGAGCGAGGAGGCCTTCGAGGGCGTCGACCTGGCCCTCTTCCTCGTGCCCGGGACCGTCGCCGCCCACTGGGCGCCGATCGCCGTCTCCAAGGGCGCCGTCGTCGTGGACACCTCCGCCGCCTTCCGCGCCGACCCCGACGTGCCGCTCGTCGTCCCCGAACTCAACGCGCACGCCGCACGGCTGCGCCCCCGGGGCATCGTCGCCGGCCCCGGCTCCACCACCCTCGCGCTGATCGTCGCCGTGGGCTCCCTGCACGCCGAGTTCGGGCTCGCCGAACTCGTCGTCACCGCCCAGCAGGCCGCCGGCGACGCCGGACAGGCGGGCATCGACGCGCTCCGCGCCCAGCTCGGCCTGGTGGCCGCCGACGGCGACCTGGGCACCCGCCCCGGAGACGTACGACGCGCCGTCGGCGAGAACACCGGCCCCTTCCCCGGGCCCCTCGCGCTCAACGTCCTGCCCTGGTCGGGCGCCCCCGGCGCCGACGGGGCCTCCACCGAGGAGGAGGCCGTCCGCGACGAGACCCGCCGCGTCCTCGGCCTCCCCGGCCTCCGGGTCGCCGCCACCTGCGTCCGCGTCCCCGTCGTGACCGGGCACTCCGTCTCCGTGCACGCGCGCTTCGAGCGCCCCGTCCCGGTCGGCCGCGCCCACGAGGTCCTGGCCACCTCACCAGGGGTCGTGCTCTGCGACAACCCCGCCGCCGGCGACTTCCCCACCCCCGCCGACGTCGTCGGCACCGACCCCGCCTGGGTCGGCCGGGTCAGGCGCTCCCTCGACGACGAGCGCGCGCTCGACTTCTTCGTCTGCGCCGACAACCTCCGCAAGGGCGCGGCCCTGAACGCCCTTCAGATCGCCGAATCGCTTGTCACGGATTTGCGCGTTCTGTGAACGACCTGTGAGCAAAAAGGCGTCAGATACCCCTTGAACTGCGGCGATGCCGTGTTCGACGATGCACTTCCCCCGTACTGCAACCAGAGTTGGGCGGGGCGCGTCTCTGCGTGCACCCACGACCGTGTGGCGCGGGACACGCTGGAAGCGGGGCATCGGGGGAGAACGGTTACGCATGAGGACGAACAAGTCGCCGTCGAAAAAGGTGGCGTACGCGTACAACCCTGCCGGGGGAAAGCGTGTCCAACAAGCGTGGCAGAGGTACTCGACATCGCAAGCATCGCCCCGCTGCGCGGCGCGGGCACAGCGGTGCTCCCCGTGCGGAGCGGCGCCGTCGTCCCCGTGCGCGGCTCCGCGGTCCGTCCGCTCAGGCGCCCGCGCGCGCTCGGCGGCATGCCGGTGATCGCCCCCGTGCCCACCGGATCCCGCACCGGCGGCGTGGACGGCATCCCGTCGCCCCGCCGGAGCACCGAGACCGCCCCGGCCGCCGGCACCACCGTCGACCACCTCACCGAGACCTACCGCGCCCACTACCGGTCGCTGCTCGGCCTCGCCGCGCTGCTCCTCGACGACACGGCCTCCTGCGAGGACGTCGTCCAGGAGGCCTTCATCCGCGTCCACTCGGCCCGCAAGCGGGTGCGCGAGCCCGAGAAGACGCTCGCCTACCTGCGCCAGACCGTGGTGAACCTCTCCCGGTCCGCGCTCCGCCGCCGCATCCTCGGCCTGAAGCTGCTGTCCAAGCCGATGCCGGACATGGCCAGCGCGGAGGAGGGGGCGTACGAGCAGCTGGAGCGCGAGGACCTGATCAGGGCGATGCGCGGACTCCAGCGGCGCCAGCGCGAGGTGCTCGCCCTGCGGTACTTCTCCGACATGACCGAGGTCCAGGTCGCCGAGACGCTCGGGATATCCCTGGGCTCGGTGAAGGCGTACGGTTCGCGGGGCATCGCGGCGCTGCGCGTCGCGATGGGAGCGACGACATGAGCGAGGCACCCCGCGAGGACGGCGTGGCCCACGAGAACGGTGCCGGCGACGACGTCCCCGAGAGGCGTGCCGCCGAGACGGCGCGCGAGGACCACACCGCGCCCGCCGCCGCCCCGGCCTCCGCCTCGGAGAATCCCGACGCCCCGGATGAACGTGACGAGCTGAGTGGACAGCGCATGGTGAACATCGAGCCCGGACTCGGCGAGGGCGACGACGAACTCGCGCTGCGGCGGCTCTTCCAGGAAGCCGTGGGCGGCATGGAGCCCTCCCTCGGCTCGCTGGAGCACCTGCGCCGCGCCGTGCCCGCGCGGCGCGCCCGCAAGCGGCAGGCCGTCGTCGGCGCCGCGGCCGCCGCCGTTCTCATCGGCACGGCCGTCCCCGCCTTCGTGCACGTCGCCTCCTCGGGCGGCCTCTCCGCCGCCAACCCGGTGAACGCCGGCCACGGCGAGCAGGCCCAGGGCGGCACCGGCACTGAGACCGGCGTCGAGGACGGCCAGAGCTCCACGGCCCCCGAGAGCAGCGTCCCGCCGCGCCCCGGCGGGGCCGACGGCGCCTCCGGCAAGCCGCAGCAGCCGGGCTCCGGCGCCTCCGGCGACGGCTCGCACCAGACGCTGGGCGCCGACCCCGCCACCACCCCGCGGTGCACCGCCGACCAGCTCGGCGTCGCCGGCGAGGGAGTCGGCGGGCCCGACGCCGAGGGCAGGGTCTACGGCACCTTCCGCATCTCCAACGTCTCCGGCCGGGCCTGCCTGGTGGACGGCGCGGGCCTCGTCGGCTTCGAAGCCAGGGGGGCGGCGGACCCGGGCCGGATCTCGGTGGTCCGACACACCTCGGGCGACGGCAGCGGACTGCCCGACCCCTCGCAGGAGTCGTCCGCGATCGCCCTGAAGCCGAGCGGCAGCTACGAGGTGAAGTTCGCCTGGGTGCCGAGCGACACCTGCCCGACGACCGGCACCACCCCGACGCCCACGCCGACCACCCCGACCGAACCGCCCGCCACGCCGGACCCGACCCCGACCCCGACACAGACCCGCCCGACGGACGACCCGACGAGCGGGGCGGGCGGCACCGACCCCGGCGGCTCCGGGGCCGGAGCCGAAGAGGGCGCCGGCGCGGCACCCCAGCTGCTCGGCGAGGACGGTGCTCCGGCGGACGGCAGCGTCGTGGTCAGCCACACCGCGGAGCCGGGCGGCCCCACGGCCTCGGCCGTCATCCCGAACGCCTGCGCCGGCACCATCTACCGCACCGGAGTCCTGGCGGGCTCCTGAGCCCACCGACCGCCGCCGGCAGCTGAGCCCCCGACCGTGCGGGCTCCTGAGCCCGCCGACCGCCGCCGGCTGCTGCCAGGGCGGCCTGCCGGCCGCGGGACCAGGTGAGTCCTACAGGCCCAGTGCCTCGTCGCGGGAGGCCTCCGCCTCGCGGCGTACGAGGCGGAACCACATGAAGACGACGAAGCCCGCGAAGACGAACCACTCGGCCGTGTAGCCGAGGTTCTGGAAGGCCTTCGCGTCCAGGCCCGTGCCCGCCGCGGCCACCGCCGGGACCGGCGTGAGCCCGGCGGGGGAGTCCGCGAGGGTGATCCAGGCGTCGTAGACGTCGTCCGTGACCACGTTCACCAGGGACGCCGCGCTGATCATGCCGAGCTGCCCCTCGGGCAGCCCGCCCGCCGCGTGGACGCCCTCCGTGCCCGGGTTCTCCGAGGCCTGGAGCGCGCCCACCACCGTCACCTCGCCCGACGGCGGGGCGGGGGCCTTCGCGCCCGTGGGGAGCCAGCCCCGGACCACCGGCAGCGACCGGCCGCCGTCGGTCTTGAGCAGCGTCAGGACGTACGAGCCGGTGCGCCCGTCCAACTCGCGGTCCGGCACGAGGAACTGCTCCCCGAACCGGCCGCGCGCCTGCGCCGAGCGACCCGAGGTCTCCTTGTCCACCGGCAGCAGGGAGTCCAGCGGCTCGGCCTTCTCCGCGCTCGCGGCGGGCCGCCGCTCGGCCTCCCGATGGGAGTCGACGCGTTCCTCGAACTTGCCGAGCTGCCAGGTCCCCATGAAGACGCAGAACGGGATCGCGAGGAGGACGAAGACGTTGATCCCCCACCAGCGGGGCGTTCTCAGGAACCGGTACACGCCCCCCACGGTACGCAAGCGGCCCCGCCCCCCGACGACGACCCCCTTCGACGACCGCCCCCCGACGCCCCCGACGACGACCCCCTTCGACGACCGGGCCCCCGGGCGCCGGCCGGTCAGGCCGAGCCCACGGCGCCTCCCCGGACCGGCGGGGTGGTCCCCAGGTGTCTCGCCGCGAAGTCCAGGTCCAGGGCGACCTGCTTGATCCGCTCCTCCACCACCAGGGAGCCGTGGCCCGCGTCGTACCGGTACACCTCGTGGACCGCGCCCCGGGCCGCCAGCCGGTCGACGTAGTTGTCGATCTGCCGGATCGGGCAGCGCGGGTCGTTGACACCGGCCGACACGTGCACCGGGGCCTTCACCGCGTCCACGTACGTCAGCGGCGACGAGGCCGCGTACCGCTCGGGCACCTCCTCCGGGGAACCGCCCAGGAGCGTCCGGTCCAGCGCCTTCAGGGCCTCCATCTCGTCCTCGTACGCCGTGACGTAGTCCGCGACGGGCACGGCCGCGAGACCGACCGCCCAGTCGTCCGGCTGGGTGCCCAGACCGAGCAGCGTGAGGTAGCCGCCCCAGGAGCCCCCGGCCAGCACGAGCCGCGCCGGGTCCGCGAGGCCGCTCTCCACGGCCCAGGAGCGGACCGCCGCGATGTCCTCCAGCTCGATCAGACCGACCCGGTGCTTGAGCGCGTCCGTCCACTCCCGGCCGTACCCCGTGGAGCCCCGGTAGTTGACCCGCACCACCGCGTACCCGTGGTCCACCCAGGCCGCCGGGCCCGACGCGAAGGCGTCGCTGTCGTGCCAGGCCGGGCCGCCGTGCACCTCGAAGACCGTCGGGAAGGGGCCCTCGCCCTCCACCGGGCGCTGCACGAGCGCGTGGACCCTCCCGCCGGGGCCGTCCACCCACACGTCCTCCACGGGCACCGACGGCGGCGCCTTCGGGCCGGGCGGGTCGAGGACGACGCCGCCGGCCGTGGAGCGCACCACCGGCGGCTCGGCGGCCGAGGACCACAGGTACTCCACGGAGCCGTCGGGCCGGGCTGTCGCGCTCGACACCGAACCGGCCGGGGTCTCCACCCGGACCAGGGCGCCGGTCGCGATCTCGTACCGCCACAGCTCGCTGCGGGCCTCGAAGCCGTGCACGATCAGCAGGCCCGAGCCGTCCGGATACCACTCCGCCGACACGTCGCCCGGCAGATCGAGCCGCAGGTCGGTCTCGGTGCCCGTCGCCACGTCCCAGAGCATCGGCTCCCAGCGGCCGCGCCGCTGGTGGCCGACGAGCAGCCGGGTGTCCCCGGGCAGCGGGGCGAAGCCGAGGACCGTGAGCCCCAGCTCCTCCGTGCCGCCCTTGGTGTCGTCGAGCTCGGCCACCACGCCCGCGTCCGAGGCGCGCAGCACGCGCAGCGCCGAGTGCATCGCGTCGCCGTGCTCGGTGTGCTCGATCGCGATCAGCGAGCCGTCGTAGGACAGGTCGCCGACGCCGGCCGACTCCCGGTGCCGGTAGATCTCGACCGGGGCGCCCGCCCCGGGCCGTACGAGATGGACCGTCGAGCCCTCCTCGTCCGTGGACCGGCCCACCACGACCGTGCCCTCCCGGCCGATGGCGAGCCCGGCGGGGTAGGACGGGGCGAGGCCGGGCACGGCCGGCTCGTCCTCGCCGCCCGCGAACGGCTGGCGCATCCACACCCCGAACTCGTCCCCGTCGGTGTCCGCGAACCACCAGATCGAGGCGCCGTCCGGCGACAGCGCCCCGTCCGTCGTCCCGTTCGGCCGGTCCGTGACCTGCCGCTGCCCGCCGCTCGCCCGGTCCCAGGCGTACAGCTCGTACGTCCCCGTCGCGTTGGACACGAAGAGTGAGCGGTCCGGGGCCTCCTCGGCCCACTCGGGCAGGGAGACGCGGGGCGCCCGGAAGCGCTGCTCCCAGACGGGGGTGTCGATGTGCTTGCTCTCGGTAGTCATGGCATCCATCATGCTCCGCGCCGCCGACAATCGGGTCGCGTCGCCCGCAGCCTGTGGATAACCTCGCCGACATGTACTCTCCGACGCCCGAGGACTGGCACGAGGCCAACCGCGCGAGGTGGGACGAGCGCGTCCCGATCCACGCCGCCAGCGAGTTCTACGACCTCGACGCCTTCCGCGCGGGCAAGGACGCCCTGCGGGACTTCGAGCTCGCGGAGGTCGGCGACGTCACCGGGCGCTCCCTGCTCCACCTTCAGTGCCACATCGGTCTGGACACCCTCTCCTGGGCCCGGCACGGCGCCTCGCACGTCGTCGGCCTGGACTTCTCCGAGCCGGCCGTCGAGACCGCCCGCTCGCTCGCCGCCGACCTGGGCCTCTCGCAGGAGCGGGCCGCCTTCGTCGCCGCCGACGTGTACGACGCCGCCGAGGCCGTCCCGGACCGGTCGTACGACATCGTCTACACCGGCACCGGGGCGCTGTGCTGGCTGCCCGACCTCGAGCGCTGGGCGGAGACCGCCGCCTCCCTCGTCGCCCCGGGCGGCTTCCTCTACGTGGCCGAGTTCCATCCGCTGACGGACTCGCTCGACGACGAGACCGGCAGCCGGGTCGTGCACGACTACTTCGTCCGCGACCCGTGGGTGGACACCACTCCGGGGACGTACGCCGACCTCGACGCCGTCACCGTCCACAACCGCAGCGTGGAGTGGGTGCACCCGGTCGGCGAGGTCGTCACGGCCCTCGCGAAGGCCGGTCTGCGCATCGAGTTCCTGCACGAGCACGACGGCTCGCTCGTCCCCCGCTACGGCGCCCTCCAGCGGCACGAGGACGGCTACTACCGCTTCCCCGCGGGCCGCCCCCGCATCCCCCTGATGTACTCGGTCAAGGCGTCCCGCCCGGCCTGATCCCGGTGCGCTCGGTCGAGGCGTCCCGCCCGGCCCGATCCCGATGTACTCGGTCGAGGCGTCCCGCCCGGCCCGATCCTGGTGACGGCCCGCCCGCCGCCGGGGTCCACCGTCGAGTGGTGCGGCGGGGCGCCGGGCGTCCTGTCAGGAGCCGGTCGCCGGCCGCACGTGATGGGTGCGCCGGCCGTCCGGCCCGAGGACCTGCGCCCCGATCTTGTGGGTGCGCAGGGACACCGCGGTGCCCGTGATCCGCAGCGCCGGCGCGGCCCGCACCAGCGCCGCCGTCACGTCGTGGAGCTCCTCGACCGTACGGAGCCACATCGCGAGGGCCAGGTTGTGCGGACCGGTGACCGAGGTGATCACGCGGGTCTGGCGGAGCCGGGTCAGCGAGGCCACCGACTCGGCCACCTCCAGGGGCGGTACGTCCGCCATGACCAGCGCCCACACCGGCCGTCCGGAGAAGCGCGGGGCCGGCAGGCAGTGGTGGTGGACGGCACCGGCCGCGCCGAGGGCGTCCAGCCTGCGGCGCACGGTCGACTCGCTGGTGCCGCACTGCCGGGCCAGTTCGGCGGCGCTGCGCCGGGCGTCCCCCGCCAGCTCCGCGACGATCCGCTGGTCGAGCTCCGTGACGGGCGGGTACGCGCGCGTGGAGGACCGGGCCCGCCGGACGCCGCCGGTGAGCTCGGTGAGGTGCTGCGTCTGCGCCGGGGTGAGCTGCTCGATCCGTGAGCGGTACGGGCGGTTGTGCAGCTGGGTGACGACCTGTGTGCGGGCCCTGAGCACCCCGGGGAGTCGTCGCACCCGGCCGGCGAGGTAGCCGTCGAGGGCATGGAGGTCCGGGCAGTTGACGAGCAGCACCAGATCGGCCTCGCCGGTCACCTGGTGGACGCCGAGGGTGCACGGATCGCCCGCCACCTCGATCGCGGTGGCCTCGGCGGCTCCGGCGACGCACTCCAGCTCCACCCACGCGTACAGGTTGGCCTCCGTGCCGCGCCGGGCCGCGAGCAGCGAACTCCAGGCGTACCCTCCGGCGGTGAGGGCCTCCCAGCGCCGGGCGAGCGTGTCCGGGCTCACCGCGAGCACGCCGGAGAGCTGCGTCCAGCTGGCCCGCGGTGCGAGCTGCAGTGCGTGGATCAGTGCCAGATCCACCTCTCCGAGGACGGATTCCCTGGTATGCATGTGCCTCCTTGGTCGATCCCGGGGAAACCCTGGGTGCGGGCACGGGAAGGCCCCAGGATGTGGACCAGGGCACATGCATTCAAGCCGCGGCGTGGGCCGTTTTCCATCGAATCCGTCGTGAATCACAGGAGCGGGCGGAGAAGTGACACGGGGGCTGGAGTACATGTGGGCCGGAGAACCACCGGAGACTGAACGCCTGTGGGGCGAACACATAGGCCTTGACCAGATCGCCGCGGCCGAGCGCGGCTACGAGAGCTGCGGCCCGGCCGAACAGCTCCTGTGGGAGCGGCTGTCCGTCTTCGAGGGGGCCTTCGGCCGGGAGGCCGTCCGCGAGGTCTGCGCCTCCGGGACGCTGCCCGCCGGGGCGATCCAGCCGGTCCTGGACCGGCTCACGCCCCTCGCCCTCCTCCCCGTCGACGACCTCTTCGACGGCGAGGACGGCCTGCCCCGCTACTGGATGCCGCACCCGATGCGGGCCGTCGGCGCCCGCAGGCTCACCGCGCGCGGCGACCGCTGGGCCGTCCTCCTGCACCACCGCAGATGGTGCGTGAAGGTGGCCCGGCGGGCCTCCGACTGGTGGCAGCGGGGCCGGCAGGTCGACGCCCGGGACCTCGCGCTGCGCGAACTCCCGGACCTGGTCGCCGCCATGGACCCGACGACCGCACCGCTGTCGCCGAATGCCGAGGCCGAGACGTCCGTCGAGATCGCGGTCTCCCTGTGGTTCCTGTGGGTGGCCTGCGGGCGGACCGCCGAGGGCCGCGCCCGGCTGCGGCACGCCCTCAGCCTGCACGCCGGACCGCCGTCCGCCCGCGCCCTGTGGCTGGCGGCCTTCCTGGAGCTGGAGTCGGGCCGCCCCGAGGACGCCGACCCGCTCCTCGCACAGGCCTGGGCGGCGGCCGTACGGGACGGCGACGAGCGCTGCCTGTCGCTCCTGGCCCATCTGCGCGGCGCGACCGCCCTCTACCAGGGGCGTACGCGCGCGGCGGCGGCCGAGTTCCGGGAGGCCCTCGCGCTGATGGAGGAACACCCGGAGTTCGGGCCGAGCCGGCGGGCGTGCTGGGTCGGGCTCGCGCTCTCCCTGTGCCGCTCCGACCCGGAGGGCGCGCAGGAGGCGCTGGACCAGGGGGACCTGGACCGGGAGAGCCGACGGGCGTGGGTGGGCCGTGACGTGTTCGCCGATGCCTGGGCGTACCACGTGCGGGCCGAGCTCGGCGCCTGGGACGGCGACCGGGCGCGCGCCGCGGAGTACGCCCGGCGGGCCCTGCGCGAGCATCTGCGGCTCGGCTCCGCGGTGGGCGCGGCCTGCGCGGCGGAACTCCTGGCCCAGCTGCGGGCGGTGGACGGGAAGCGCGACGCGGCGGCCCATCTCTTCGGCGCGGTCGACCTGTTGCGCACCTCGGTCTTCGACTCCTCGTACCGGCCGGCGGAGTACTGCGTGGTCACGCGCGCGCGTGGGGAGGAGGCGCTCGGGGCGCCGCTCGGCGACCCGGACCTGCGGGAGGCCTACGAAGAGGGCGCGAGACGCGGCCTGTTCACGCTGTCGGGCGAGATCTAGGGGGCCCTCGGGACCGCCTTCGCACTCTCCGCGACCGCCCGCACACGCCCGGGAGCCGCCCGACCGCCTACCCTGGAGGTACGCGTCCCGCCCCGGCGGCACGCGTCCACCCCGGCGGTACGGAGGCGGCCCATGAGAGCACGCCACCACTTCCACATCGACCACCTCGGGCACTCGGTCTCCGTGACCGTCCGGACCGGGCGCGCCCCGGTCGTCGAGGTCCTCGTCGACGGCAAGGAGACCGGTCGTGCCACGGGCCGGGACGACCGCCCGGTCACCGTCACGATCGAGCTGCCGACCGATCCGCCGACGCCGGTGACCGTGCGCGCGACCCCGGGGCCCGGCGTACCGCGCTGCCTGCTGCTCGGGACGGCGGACGAGGAGCCGCGGGTGATGGCACCGAGGCCGTACTGAGCGCCGTACTGAGCCGGTCGGGGGCCTCGCCGGGGCAAGCCGGGAGCCGGTCGGGGGCCTCGCCGGGGCAAGCCGGGAGCCGCTCCGGGGCCCCGTCAGGACAGCCAGGCCATCCCGATGATCAGGAAGACCACGAAGGCGATGGCACCGGCCACCGCGGCCGTCTTGCGCGGGCGGCGCCGGGAGAGCTCCGCGAGCCCGCCGCCGCTGCTCACCGGGGCCTGGCGGCGCCGGGCGGCGGGCGCGGGTCTGGTCACCGGCGGCCGGTTCATCGGCGGCGGGGTCGGCGCGGGCGTGTGCACCGGCGCGGGCATGGGCAGGGGGGCGGCCCCGGTCGGCTGGTGGGAGCCGCGAGGCGCGTGCGTCAGGGCGGGCCCGGGCCCGGCGGGCTGGTGGGGTGCGTGCGGCCGGCCCGCGACGGGGGCGGCCCCGGGGTATCCGGACCCGCGCCAGGCTCCGGAGGAGAACCAGTCCGCGATCGCCTGCGCCGAGGGCCGCTGCTCCGGCTGCTTGGCGAGCAGGCTCAGCAGGTACGTCTCGAAGTCGGGCGGCAGCGCGGCCCCGAGGCGGCTCGGCGGCACCGGGGCGGTGTCGATGTGCTGGTACAGCAGCGCGGTCGCGGTGTCCGCGCGGAACGGGGGTCTTCCGGTGATCAGCTGGTACAGCACGCAGCCCAGCGAGTACACGTCGGAGGCGGGCGACGCGGGCTGCCCGAGGGCCCGCTCGGGCGCGAGGTACAGCCCCGTGCCCACGATCTGACCGGTCGTCGTGAGCGCGGCCGAGGGGTCGTCGACGAACCGCGCGATGCCGAAGTCGGCCAGCTTGACCGTGCCCTCGGCGTCGACGAGCAGGTTCCCCGGCTTGATGTCCCGGTGCACCACGCCCTGCCGGTGCGCGGCCGCGAGGCCGGCGGCGGCGTGCGCGGCGACGACCGCGACGCGCTCGGCGGGCAGGACCATCGGATCGGACGGGCTCCCCTGGAGGCTGTCGCCCTCCACCAACTCCATGACCAGGAACAGCTTTCCGTCCCAGGTGCCGAAGTCGAAGACGCCCACCACGTGCGGGTGGCTCAGCCGTGCGGCGGTCTGCGCCTCCAGCCGGAAGCGGTCGCCGGCGGAGGGGTCGGTCGACTGCGCCAGCATCAGCTTCACGGCCACGGGCCGGCCCAGGACCTCGTCGGTGGCCTGCCACACCTCGCCCATGCCGCCCCGGCCGATACACACATGAAGCCGATATCGGTCCGCGACCAGCACCTGGAGACCACCCTTTCGACGATCGATCAACCTGACGGAAGGGAACCAGCGTAGAGCCGCCCGGCCCCGCCCCTCGCCGCGCTCCCCCCTCCGCGCCTCCGCGCGGTGCACGACACCCGTGGTCCGGGTGAACGGAAGGTGTCACCGGACGGTTAGCATCGCGGCCCGGAGCAGGTTCTGGTGCACAGGTTCATGGGACGGAGTGGGTCGTGGCGCGACCTCGTGTGGGTGTGGCAGTACTGACGATGGGCACGCGCCCCGCCGAGCTGCGGGCGCTGCTCGACGCCGTGGCGGGCCAGGACGAGCCCGCGTCCCGGATCGTCGTCGTCGGCAACGGCACGGGGTCGCTCCCGGCCCTGCCCGAGGGCGTCACCGGGGTCGAACTCCCCGAGAACCGGGGCGTCTCCGGCGGGCGGAACGTCGCGATCGAGACGCTGCGCTCCTTCGGCGACGTCGACATCGTGGTGGACCTCGACGACGACGGCCTGCTCGTCGACACGGACGTCTTCCGCCGCCTCGCCGACCTGTACGAGGCGGACCCGCACCTCGGCATCGTCTCGTTCCGGATCGCCGACGAGACCGGCGAGACCCAGCGCCGGCACGTCCCGCGCCTCGGGGCGAAGGACCCGCTGCGCGGCGGCGAGGTGACCACCTTCCTCGGCGGCGGCCACGGCCTGTCGATGCCGATGCTCGACCGGATCGGCGGCTGGCCGGAGGACTTCTTCTTCACCCACGAGGAGACCGACCTCGCCTGGCGGGCCCTCGACGCGGGCTGGAAGGTCCTGTACGCGCCGGAACTCCTGCTCCAGCACCCCAGGACCAGCCCGGCCCGGCACGCCGTCTACTACCGGATGACGGCCCGCAACCGCGTCTGGCTGGCCAAGCGCAACCTGCCGGTCCCGCTCGTCCCCGTCTACCTCGGCGTCTGGACCCTCCTGACCCTGGCCCGCACCCGCTCGCTGCCGGGTCTGAAGGCCTGGTTCGGCGGCTTCGCGGAGGGCGTCCGCCGCTCCGGCGGGCCCCGCACCCCGATGCGCTGGACCACGGTCCTCCACATGACCCGCCTGGGCCGCCCGCCGGTGATCTAGGGGGCGTCTGACAAGACCCCCTGCCCGGACAGCTCGTCCGGGACGCCGTCCTTCCGTAAGCTCTCCGTGTGCATGACGGTCGGGTACGTGTTCCCGGCGGCCTTCATGACGACGGAGTTCGAGAATCGGGGGATGCTCCAGTGTCGAAGGAAGAGTCCCGGACCGAGGCGCCGAAGACCGCCCGGCAGATCCACGCCTCGCTCCACGAGTCGGCCCGCACGGTGGACGCCGAGACGTCCGCCGCCCCGGCCATGGCGTCCACCGCCCCCGCCCCGTACCGCGCCCTCGTCTGAAATGGCCTCTCCGGACAGCGCACCGCACCGCCGCCCGCGTCGGATGCCCTTCTGGTCCCTGCTCGACGACGACGGCAGGGCCGAACTGCTCGGCATCGGCAGCATGGTGGCCTTCCCGTCCAAGGGGACCCTGCTGCGGCAGTACGACCTCACCGACCATCTGCTCGTCGTCCGGCGCGGCTGCGTCAAGGTCACCGCCAACTCCGCCGCGGGCTACCAGGCGGTGCTCGCCATCCGCAACGCCGGAGACCTGTTGGGCGAGCAGGCCGCACTGGACGGCGGACCGCGCTCCGCCACGCTCACCTCGCTGACCCGGGTCGAGGCCCTGACGATCCCCTCGTCCCTGTTCCGTGCCGCTGTCCGGTCCACGCCCGCCATCGCGTTCGCGCTCCAGCAGGTGCTCTCCGAGCGCCTGCGCGAGGCGGACGGCTACCGGGCCGCCGCCGGTTCCGAGGCCGTCCAGGCCAGACTCGCCGCACTGCTGCTGGAACTCGGTGCGGAGCACGGCCGCCCCGTGGGCAACAGCTCCGTGCTCATCACCCTGCCGCTGTCCCAGGACGATTTCGCCGGTCTCGTCCTCAGCTCCCGGCGGACGGTCAGCCGTGTCTTCGAACAGTGGCGCAGGCACGGCTGGGTGACGACGGGACGCAACAAGCTGACCATCGACCAGCCGGACGAACTGAAAAGGCTGAGCACCGCCGGGCATTAGGGACCGCCCGGCGGATCGCGGATCAGGGAAGGAACCGCCCGGCGGATCGCGGATCAGGGAAGGAACCGTCCGGCGGATCAGCCCGGACCGGGCGGGGTGCGGTCACACCTCGTCCCAGGACATCGTGGCCAGCCCGTGCTCCTCGGCCATCGCGTTCCAGCCGGACACGAAGTCCTTCTTCGCACGGGTCGCCCGTGTGCTGGCACCGGACGCCTCCTGCCACTGCGAGGAGGCCAGCACGGCCTCGGGCGTACAGCCGCTCGTCATCTCCTCCGCCAGCCGCGCGTAGGCACGGTCGGCGGCGGCCGACGCCTGCCAGCCGGATTCGAGGTCACTCGTCATGGAGGCGGGCAGCAGATCCGCGTCGAGCGCCTCCAGATCCCGCAAGAGCCCGTCCCGCGCGGATGCGGCTTCCTCGAACACCTCCTTGGCCTCCAGGAGCCCGGAACGTCCCGGGCAGGTGGTCATCCGGCGGACGGCCTCGCCGACGCTGCCGCGGTTGCCCTTGTTCCGCTCCAGCAGGTCGTTCAGGGCACGTGCCTGTCCTTCCTCGGTGTCCGGAGCGGCCGAGCCGGAGCCGTCGGATCCGGAGCCCTGGCCCGAGGAGCCGGAGCTGCCGGACCGGGCCCCTTCCTCGATCTTCTCGTAGAGGTCGGGACCGTAGACGAGGGCGAGGACGAGCAGCACGATCGCGACGAACCACTTGCCGGCGTTGGACTTGGCCGGCTGGGGTGGCATCGGCCGTGCCATCCGGGGAGGCCGGGGGGCCGTGGGCGGGGTGTTGGGCACGGTCCGCGGCGGCTGCGGCGGCCGAGCGGTGCCCTGTGGCGGCCGGTGGGCGCCCTGCGGTGGTGACGCCGTGCCCGCCGTGTTCCGCGGCGCGGAGGAGGGCGAGGGGGCCTGCGGAAGCGTCGCGGGTGCCGTGGCGATCGCGTCGGCCAGCGCGTTCAGCCACTGCTCCGGCGCCGGTCGCCGGGCGGGGTCGGCGGACAGGCTCAGCTCGGCCAGCCGCCCCACGGCCGGGTCGGTGGCGGTCAGTACGCGGAGATCCCGCCCGTCCTGGCTGCCGGCGAAGAGCCTCGCGGCCAGCAGTCCGAGCTTGTACGCGTCGCTCGCCAGGGTGCCCTTGGGTTCGCCCGAGGGCACCTCCCAACCGGGGGTCTCGACCTGCGGCAGCATCGAACGGCCGTGCAGCACCATCGCGTCGCAGTCGATGAGGAAGCAACCGGGCGTCCCGTCGAGGGCGAAGAACATGTTCTTCGGCGAGATGTCCCCGACGACGACCCCCAGGGAATGCAGTCGTCCGAGTGTGCGCGCGAGGTCCAGCAGCAGCTCGAACCTCTGCCGGGGGGTGATCGTGATGCCCGCCGTCCTGAGATACACGGCATTGTTCAGCAGGTACTCGAAGGCCGCCGCCCTCTCCACACCCGGATCGAAGGCGAGCGTGCGGGTGAACCGCGGGGGGATCCGGCGCATCAGGAATCCGCGCACCCCGGAGGAATCGACGACCAGACCCGCCGGCCAGGCCGTGCAGTTCGCCAGCCACTCGCCGGTGCCGCGCTCCAGAGAAGGGACGAAGTCCACCATGGCGGCGAGGACCCCGGCGTCCACCTGAGACCGGAACTCCGCGCGGTACTCCTTGTAGGCCACCGGCCAGGACCCGTTGATGGTCCGGTCCTTGACCGCCCACACCACGCCCTGACCGCCGGCCGCGATCTCGCGCTCCTTCACCACCCGGCCGATGTCCATGGCTCCGGGGTACGCGCCGTTCATCCCGCCGTTCCGCCTGGTCGGGCCGGCGCGGCTTTGCGGCCTCCGCTCTCGTCGAGGCGGTGACGCGGCCAGACGGCCAGCAGCGTCCGGTCGTCGTCGAAGGTCTCCCGGGAGAAGTCGAGCAGCAGGGCGAGGGCCAACGGCTCACGCGGCGGACGGCCCAGTTCGAACGCCATCCTCTCCCCGACGGTGCCCGTGCCGTCGCCCAGCGGATCGCCGAACCCGTCCGTCCCGACCAGCAGCACCCCGTCCTCGGGAACCGTGTACCAGGTTCCCTCGATCTGCCGTGGCACCCGCGGCAGCGCCTGCACCGCGGAGGAGAAGACCCCGTCCGCGCTCTCCTTCCCGTCGCCCAGCAGGGGGTGGAAGCGGCTCTCGTGGAGCATCCAGGCGCCGCTGTCCCCGACGTGCACCAGATTGACCTCCAGCTGTCCGCTCCCGGCGAGCCGCACGACGCCCGTCACCAGGGTCGTGGCCAGCAGGGCCTGGGCCTCCTGTCTCTGCTCCGGGGTCGGTTCCGGACCGCGGGTCACCCGCATGAACAGCTGGTACGCGGCCGCCGACACGGCCCGGTTCCAGTCGACCTGCGGCCGTCCCTCGTCCAGCTGCCGCAGCACGTCGGCGACGGCGGTACGGCAGGCCAGCGCGGCACCCACATGCGACTGGGGAGCCGCCGAGACGCCGTCCGCCACGGCGAACACCACCGCATCGGTCGGTTCGTGAGCCGCCACCACGATGTCGTCCTGGCGTGGCTGCCCGCTGAAGCGGTGCGCGTCACCGCGTACGGAGGCCAGGCGGACGGTGAGCCCCGGGGTGGACCAGCCGTCGAACAGCGTGTCGGGGCGGTACGGGTCCGCGGGCGGCGGCTTCGGCTCGAATTCGGCGGCGGGCCTGCCGAGCGCGGCACGTTCCCAGACCGGCCGCGGTGACCCCGGGGAGCGGGGCTCCCGCGTTCTCCGTACGGGCGTCGAGGCACCGGGGTCCGGCTGCCGGTGCGGCGGGACGGGCGCCACCGGCCGCGCCTGCCCCGGTGGCGCCTGGTGACCGGCCGGCGGCGCCAGGTGACCGGCCGAGTGCGCCTGGTGGCCGGCCGACGGCCCGGAGCCGGAGGCCGCTCCGTGCCCCGACGAACGCGCGTGACGGGCGGGGGACGGGGGCGTGTGTCCCGGGTCCGCCGGGGAGCCGGGACCCGGTCCCGGCTCGTGCAGCGGCATCGGCGGTACGGAACGCGGTCCGCCCGCCGGGGGCGGAGCGGGGAACCCGTCCCCGGGTGCGGCCGGGACACGGCCGTCGGGCGACGGCTCCCCCGCCGGGGGTCCGGCGGCGGAGGATTCGACGGCGGAGGATTCGGCGGCAGCGGATTCGGCGGCAGCGGAGGAGGGCTCGGAGGGCTCCCCCTCGTCCTCCCGTCTGCGGCGGAACAAGGACGCCACGTTCACACCTCGTCAATCGCGAGCCGGAAGCCTTCCGGCCGCTCGACCACCAGCTCCGCCTGGCCCGACGCCATCGCGTTGCCGGACTGCACCACGCTCCGGGTGAGCGCGGTGAAGAACCGGGCGATGGACTCTCCCAGTTGGGCGCCGGGCACCGAGACGAAGGCGAACTCCGCCTGCGTGGCGACGCTGAGCATCGTCTCGGCCTCGGCCTGGCCGATGCCGCAGGCGATGATGTTGGGCGCCGCCTTGGTCACCGAACGGTCGGTGAGTTCCCGGTGCCTGTCCTGCCACGCCTCTCCGGTGTTGGGCTGGCCGTCACTGAGGAAGAACACCGCGGGCCGGTGCACGCGGTATCCCTGGCTCTTGAGCGTGTCCACATCCTGCGGGATCCGTCTCAGCAGCGCGGTGAAGGCCGCCTCGTAGCTCGTACCGCCGCTCGCCGTGAGGCGGGGCAGCTCGCTCTCGGCCCGCAGGTCGGCGAGGATCAGCCGCTCGGTCACACTGTTGGCGAACCCCAGGACCGAGAAGCGGACCTTCGCCGCGGCCATCGGTTCGCCGAGCAGGGCCCGGTGCAGCGAGGCGAGCCCGGCGTTGAGATCACCGACGTAGGGGTGCATGGAACCGGACTCGTCCGCCAGTACGTACACCGGCAGTAACTGTCCCTGGGTCTCGGACATGTCTTTCTCGTCTCTCTACTGGAGGTCTTGGACGGAGCTCAGTCCCTGCGGACGTTCCAGCCGCAGCTCGGAGGAGCCGGCGACCGCGCTTCGTCCCAGGTGGAGCACGGTGTTCTGGAGGAGCATCGAGAACTGCGTCGCCGACTCGGCGAGGTCCGCGTGCGCGTTCGCCGCGACGGCGAACTCCGCGGGGCTGGCGATGCGTGCCACCGTCCGCCGGTCGATCGCGCCGATGCCGCAGGCGACGACGTTCGGCCGGTAGGGGTGCTGCATCAGCTGCTGCTGCGCGGCCTGCCACTGGCCGCCGTCCTCGGGGTCGCCCGCGGCGAGGAAGAAGACGGTCGGGCGGTTCACGCGCGGTGCCTGCTGTTTGAGCCGTTCCGTCTCCAGGGGTACGAGCTCCAGCAGGCGGCGGAAGACGGGTTCGTACCGGCAGCCGTTTCCTGCCTGGAGGTCGGGGACACCGGTCTGCCACGACACCTGCGTGAGGGGCATCCGGACGTCGGCCGTGTCGGAGAAGGTCAGCACGGACAGCCGTACGGCCGAGGCCACGTCCGGGCTGTTGGCGAGCAGGGTCTGCAACGAGCGCAGCGCGTCCCGCAGTTGGGTGACGCAGCCGGCCGCCGCCGCCGACGTGTCCAGGACGACGTAGACCGGTGCGAGGCCGACCGCCGCCGGGCGGACGTCCGGGGGCGGGGCGGCCGGGGAGTCGTCGGAGGGCTGCGCGACGTCGGGACGCGGATCCGGATCGGGTACGAGGACGAGCTCCTCGCCCTCCAGATCGCTTAACCGCAGCCGGTCGGTGCGGCGCAGCCGCAGCACGAAGGGCGCCA